>JALZBE010000395.1 GCA_030947665.1 Vulcanimicrobiota bacterium
CCCGACGACGCCTGAAGCCGATCACATTTTTGCGAAGAACGGGATCGTCGTGATTCCGGATATCATGGCGAATGCCGGCGGCGTGACGGTGTCGTACTTCGAGTGGGTTCAGGACCGGCAGGGGTACTTCTGGAAAGAGTCCGAGGTGAACGATCGGCTTCAGGAAGTGCTGCTCGATAACTTCACCGTGTTGCGGGAGATTGCTACCGCGCGTGGGATCTCGTATCGCACTGCGGCGTATATGGTGGCTATCGATCGGGTTGTGAAGTCGCTCAAAGCTCGTGGAGTGTACGCCTAAGCGCTGACCGGTGTGGCGTGTCGCGGGGACGGGACGATGGTCGCTAGATGCGGCGGTCCAGCCCCTGGACTTGCGAGGCTTGGGTTGGCGGGACGACCTGTTCTATGGACGGTTCTTGGGTGGGCGCGTCCGCTTTTTCCCAGGCTGCGTAGCCGCCTTGCAGGGTGCGGACGTCTTTGAATCCGTTGGCTGTCAGTTTCTCGGCGACTTGCTTTGTCAGGTCGCCGTTGCCGTGCTCGTCGTACAGGATCACCGGCTTGTCCGGGGCGATCGGGATCGCTAGGTGGTCCGGCGTCAGGAGATCGTGCGGCCGGTAGCGGACTGCGCCGCGGATCTCGCGGTGGCCGCCGTGTTTGCCGACGTTGAGGATCGTCGCGCCCGTGTCCGCCAGCGCGCGCAGTTCTTCGACCGTGGTTTCCATCTTCGCTATCGTACCCGGGCGGCGCGAGAACCGAACGAGCGGGACCGTGCGCTCGGTTTGGGCGGCGTCCCTGCGAGGTGAGCCGGGGGTGCATCGCGCAGTACGGAAGAATGCATAGGTTCCGCCGCGCGTTCGTGCTTTCGATGCTCACCGTGCTGGTCTCGCCAGCGGCGGGTGTCGCACAGCAGGCGCCCATCGTCGTTGCTCCCATCGCGTTTACGCAGCGCACGCTGGCGAATGGCCTGCGGGTGGTCATCGCCGAGGATCATCGTACGCCGACCGTGGCCATCGACATCGGCTATGACGTTGGGGCGAAGAGCGATCCGGCCGGGCGGTCCGGGTTCGCGCACTTGTTCGAGCACCTTATGTTCAAGGGCACCGCGAACGTGAAGCCCGAGTCGATGGACCGATTCACCGAGGACATCGGCGGCTACAACAACGCGTACACCGCCGAAGACATCACGAACTACTACGAGATCGTGCCGTCGAATCACCTCGAGCGGCTGCTCTGGGCAGAGGCCGATCGCATGGCGAATCTCACCGTGGACCAGCCGAACTTTCTCACCGAACGCAAGGTCGTCATCGGCGAGTACGACCAGTCCATCCTTTCGAGCCCGTACGGCATGCTTTACGAGCTCGCGAACGGAGCGTACACCAAGCATCCGTACCTGCGCGGCGTGATCGGGAATCCGGATCAGCTCAATGCGGCGGCGCTGTCGGATGTCATCGCATTTCATACCACGTTCTACCGGCCTGACAATGCGGTGTTGGTGCTCGTCGGTGACCTGGATCCCGCGCAGGCCAATACGTGGGTCGACAAGTATTTCGGCGCGCTGCGCAGGCCGTCGGGCGCAATTCCGCGCGTGAGTGTCGTCGAGCCCGAGCAGACGGTGCAGCGGCAGATCTCATACGTCAGCAAGAACGCGCCGCTGCCCGCGACATTGATCGCGTATCACATCCCGCCTGCGAAGGCGGCGGATACGGCGGCGCTCGACGTCATCGAGGCGTTGCTCGGGCGCGGTCCAAGCTCGCGGCTGCGCGCCGCGATCGTCGACGGTGGCCTGGGTTCGCAAGCGGTTGCGAACGCTGACAGCCGCCAGCAGGCCGGGCTGTTCGACGTCTATGCCATCGCGAACGCCGGGCACACGACGAGCGACCTGCAGACGGCGCTGGAGGCGCAGATCGCCCGGCTGCGCGACGAGCCGGTCTCCGCGGGCGAGCTCGACAAAGCAAAGACGCAGACGATCGCGAGCCTCGTGCGTCAACTGCAGACGCACGACAACGTCGCGCAGGCGCTCGTGCGCGCAGCGGTGGTTCAGGGCGATCCCGGGGCGGTCAACCGGCTAGCGGCAGGGTTCGGCGCGGTGAGCGCCGCCGACGTGCAGCGCGTCGCGCGCAAATACCTCACGGTGGCGAACAGTACCGTCGTCGCGTATCAAACCGCGCCGTCGACGAGCGCGCCGGGAGGGTCGAAGTGATGCGCGCGAACATCCTGACGGCGCTCGTCGTCGCAGCGGGCGTTGCGGCTGCTGTTTCGCCCGCGAGCGCGCAGGAGAGCCAGATCGTCCCGGGCGCGACCTCGACGCCTCCGCCGGCCGCGGCGCCGCGCACGGTGCAATATCCGACTCCGGTCGCGACGACGCTGCCGAACGGCTTGCGCGTCCTCGCCGCTCGCGTACCGGGCAGCGCGCTCGTTGCCGCCGACCTCACGGTGGCGGGGGGCGCGGTCGCCGATCCCGACACCGCACCAGGCGTCGCGTCGCTCACGGCGTCGCTGCTGACCCGCGGCACGGCAAAACGTACCGCCAAGGAAGTCGCGTTTACGCTCGACGCGCTCGGCGCGACGCTCGTCGCGAGCCCCAGCAGTGACCGCACCGATGTCGTCACCGATGCCGTCGCCGCGCGCTTTCCGGCAGCGTTGGCGCTGCTTGCCGAAGCGGTGCGCCAGCCGGCGTTCGCGCCTGCGGAAGTCGTGCTCGCGAAACAGCGCGCGACCAGCAGCGTCATGCTGCAGAGCGGGTCACCGTCGGCACTCGCGAGCCTCGTCGCGCAGCGCGCGCTGTTCGCCGGCGCGTTCGGGCGCCCGGCGTCGGGCACCGCACGTTCGATCGCCGCGATCGACCGCGAGGCCGTCGTCGCGTACCACCGTGCGCACTATCGTCCGGACGGTGCGATCCTCACCATCGTCGGCGACCTCGCGCCGGCGGATGCGTTTGCGCTCGCGCAAACGGCGTTCGGTGATTGGACCGCCCCGCCGGGGCCCCTTGCGACGCCGGCGCCCGCCGTTGCGGCTGCGCCGCGCATCGTCGTCGTGGATCAGCCGGCCGCCGGGCGCACCGCGATCGTCGTCGCGCATGCGGGCCCCCTGCGCACGTCGGCCGATTGGGCGTCCGCGATGGTCGCCAACGCGGTGCTGTCCGGCTACTCGGGCCGCCTCAACGAAGAGATCCGCGTCAAACGCGGGCTGTCGTACGGGGCGGGCTCGGCGTATGCGACCGGACGCTACGCGGGCAACATCCTTGCGAGCACGCTGGTCGAGCACGCGAAGGCGCCCGAAGCGCTGGACATCATGCTGAGCACGATCTCGTCGCTCGGCAGCAGCGCGCCGGCCAGCGCCGACGAGCTGCTTGCGCGCCGAACGTCGATGCTCGGCGGGCTGGCCAGCGGCATCGAGACGATCGGCGGCCTCGTGCGCGGCATCGCCCTCAATGCGTTCGCCGGGTTGCCGCTGGACGCGCTTTCCACCATGCCGGCGGAGTTGGCCGCGGTCGAACCGGCCGCGGTGACGCGCTTCGCCGCCGCTGGATTGTCGACGCCGCCGACCATCGTGCTGGTCGGCGACTCGTCGAAGTTCATCGACGCGGTGCGCAAGGCGCATCCCGACGTGCTGTTCGTCAAAGCGACGGACCTCGATCTCACGAGCCCTGGGCTGGCGCGCCTGCCCTGATCCCGCGCAGCCGCAGCGCGCTGGCGAGCGTCGCGACGGCCGCGCAACCGCACGCGAGCCACAGCAC
>JALZBE010000396.1 GCA_030947665.1 Vulcanimicrobiota bacterium
ACTCCCCGGCCCTACCTCGTCCGCCGCATCGCCGGGAGCGAGACCGGGATCGCCACACGGCCCGAGACGCTGGCGCAGCCGATCTCCGCCGACACCGCGCACGCGGTCCGCGACCTCATGGTCGGCGTGGTCAAGCGCGGCACCGGCACCGCGGCCCGGCTCGCCGACGTGTCCGTCGCGGGCAAGACGGGGACCGCCACCAACCCGCACGGCCGCTCGCACGCATGGTTCGTCGCCTTCGCCCCGGCCGAGGCACCGCGCGTCGCCGTCGCGGTCGTCGTCGAGAACGTGGGGTACGGCGGCACCTATGCCGCTCCCATCGCCCGCGAGGTCCTGCGGGTCGCGCTCGCCCGGTCGCGAAGTTAACCGGCGACCGTGAACCCGCCGACCGAGAAAATCTTTAACAACCGCTATCGCGTCGACGGCACCCTTGGCAACGGGGGCATGGCGAACGTCTACGTCGGCACCGATACCTTACTTCGGCGGCGGGTCGCCATCAAGGTGCTGCGCGAGCAGTATGCGAGCGACGACGACTTCGTCAAGCGGTTCTCGTACGAAGCGCAGTCCGCGGCGAAGCTGTCGCACCCGAACATCGTCAGCGTCTACGACTTCGGGACGGCGGACCACTCGTACTACATCGTCATGGAGCTGGTCGACGGCGCGACGCTGGGCGATCTGATGCGCCAGGAGCGCGTGCTGCCGGAGCCGGTCGCGCTCGACTACGCGATCCAGATCGCGAGCGGTCTCGCGTACGCGCACCGCCAGGGCCTGCTGCACCGCGACGTCAAGCCCGCGAACATCCTGGTCACCAAGGACGACGTCGTCAAGCTGAGCGACTTCGGCATCGCGCGCGCCGTCTCGGAGCACACGCTCGGCGTGACGCAGCCCGGGATGGTGATGGGCAGCGTCGCGTACATCTCGCCTGAACAGGCGCAAGGCCACGACATCGACGAGCGCAGCGACCTGTACTCCGTCGGCGTCGTGCTGTACCAGATGCTTACCGGCGCCTTGCCGTTCACCGGCGACAACGCGGTCGCCGTCGCGCTCAAACACGTCTCCGCCGACGCGCCCGCGATCGACCCGAAGGCCAACAACGTGAGCCCCGCGGTCGCGTCGATCGTCGCACGGCTTTTGCGCAAGGACCCGCGCGAACGCTTCTCCTCGGCGACCGAGCTCGCGAGCGCGTTGCGCGAGGCGCGCGAGCGCCCGGACGTCACGCACCATGCCGACACGTCCGGCGACGCGCCGACGACGCGCATCCCCGTCGTGACGCCGCCGCCGCGCCGCTCGGTCGCGCCGGACCGTCCCGAACCGCGCGACGTCGTCGAGACGATCGATACGGATTACGTCGAGCACCGGCCGGACCGCCGCTGGCTCGTCTTCCCGCTGCTGCTGGCCGCGGCGATCGTGATCGGTTACCTCGCGCTGCGCGGCTCGCCGATCCCGGCCGAGCAAATCGTCGTACCCAAGTTGCAAGGTCAGATGGCGAGTACCGCGCAGAAGCGGCTGTTCGATCTGGGCCTGGCGTCGAAAGTCACCAACGAAGACAACGCCGACGTTCCGCAGGACCGCGTGATCCGCCAAGATCCGCCGGCCGGAACGAAAGTCGGCAAGAACGACGTCATCACGCTCGTCGTGTCGGGCGGGCTGCCGCGCGTCTCCGTCCCCGACATCAAAGACTACAACGTGGACGATGCGGCGCGCGCGCTGGCCGGCGCGAAGCTGAAATACAAAGTGGTCGAAGCGTACTCGGCCACGATTCCGGCGAAGCAGATCATCGAGGTGAACCCGCCGCCCGGAACGTCGGTGCGTCAGAACTCGACGGTCGCGCTCACGGTGTCCAAAGGGGTCAAGCCGATCTTCGTGCCGGACCTGGTGGGCATGACGACCGCGGCGGCACGCAAGATCCTGCAGTCGCGCGGGCTCTCGCTCAACGTTGCGCAGCAGACCGAAAGCGACACGATCCCGGCCAACGTCATCGCGTCGCAATACCCGCAGCCGTCCTCGACCGCAGCACCGAACTCGGCGGTGAACGTCATCATCAGCACGGGCGCGTCGGCGATTGCCGTACCCAACGTGGTCGGCGCCGGCGTGGACGCGGCGCAGGCAACGCTGCGCAACGCCGGCCTCACCGCGGCGGTGTCGTACGCCGTCGACGCGGCGAACCCGACGGGCAAGATATCGCGGCAGAACCCCGACGCGGGCGCCGCGGCGAAGAAGGGGACGCCGGTGACGATCTTCTTGAGCGTGTCCGGCAGTATCCCCGACGTCACCGGCATGACGCTCGACGAGGCGAAGCGCGTGCTCATCGCGAGCGGCTACCAGATCGGCAACATCGCGTACACGCAGGAGAGCTCGCTGCAAGACGGTCAGGTCGTGCGCACCGAGCCCGAGGCGAACAGCACGCTCAAGCCGGGCGAGTCGGTCGTCTTGCACGTCATGCGCTCTACGCCCTAACATGGCTACGCGGCGGATCCTCGGCGTCGACCCGGGCTTGCGCACCACCGGATACGGCGTCGTCGAGGTGCGCGACGGCGCGTTCCTGCTGATCGAGGGCGGCGTGCTGCAGCCCAACCCGAAAGACCCGCTCGAACAACGATTGGTGCAGCTCCACGACGCAATGGTGGAAGTCGTGCGCGCGACGCGCCCCGACTGCATGGTGGTCGAAGAGCTGTGGACGGCATACGAGCATCCCCAGACCGCGGTGCTGATGGGCCACGCCCGCGGCGTGCTCGTGCTCGCCGCGGGCGCGCACGGCATCGCGATGCACGACCTCGCGCACGCCTCGGTGAAGCGCGCCGTGGCGGGCAGCGGCTCGGCGACAAAGGCGCAAGTGAAGGGCATGGTGGTCCAGCTGTTGGGCCTGGCCGCGCCGCCGCAGCCCGACGACGTGTCGGACGCGCTCGCGCTGGCGATCGCTTTCGCGAACGTGGAAGCACAACGCGACCGCTTCGCCGAACTCGGCGTGGTGATGCCCCAGCGCCGCTCCCGCGCCACCCGGCTCGCGTAACGTGTTCAGCCGAATCGTCGGCACCGTGCTCGAGCGCACAGGTGAGGTCGTGCGCGTCGACGCCGGCGGGCTCGCGTACGACGTCGTGCTGCCGCCCAGCGTGTCCACCAAAGTGGGCGACGACGGCCCCGTCACGCTGGAGATCTACCCGCACTTCGCGCTCGACGGCAACGCGGGCCGCTTCACGTTCTTCGGCTTCACCAACGGGATCGAGCGCGAGTTCTTCGAGGCGCTGCTGTCGGTCGCGTCGATCGGGCCGAAATCGGCGGCGCGCGCGTTTTCCGCGCCGATGGCACGCATCGCGCGCGCGATCGACGAGGGCGACCACGCGTTCCTCAAGACGCTGCCGGGGATCGGCCAGCAGAAGGCGCGCGACATCGTCGCCAAGCTGCAAGGCAAGGTCGCGCGCTTCTTGCTCATCCAAGACGCGCCGCCGCGCGACGTGCCCGACAAGCCGCCGATGCCGGAGTTCGCGAGCGAAGCGCTCGCGGTGCTGCTGCAGCTCGCTTACAAGCGCACCGAAGCCGAAGCGATGATCGCCGACACCATAGCACGCGCGCCTCAGATCGACGACGCCGAGGCGCTGCTCGCGGAGATCTATCGCCAGCGCAACGCGACCGGGCACGTGACGGCATGAGCGACTCCGTGCGCAAAAAGATTCTCGGCGGCGACGAGGCGCCGCCGGAGATCGAAGCGGAGTCGCGGATCGTGGGAACGGACGC
>JALZBE010000397.1 GCA_030947665.1 Vulcanimicrobiota bacterium
AGATTGCGCCGAGGCGTACTACGCGCATCCGTGGGCGTGGGACGAGATAGGGTTCGGCGGTCCCGCGTATCCGCGCGCGTACATGCGGCTCGAGCGCGGCGAACCGGAACCGTGGGAGACGAACGAAAAACGCTATGCGTGGGAGCCGCCCGAAGGGTCGGAATCCGGCGCCTACGAGCCGGTCGGCGGCCAGCCGGAGCATCTCGGCTCGCCGGGACAAGGCGGAACGCATTGAACTCCCCGCTGTTCGGAGAATTTCGCGCACCGGGTGGCGGCGCGCACATGCTCGGCGCGCTGCAAAAGCTGCACGCGCCGATGCGGCAGTTCGCACCGGGCGAAGAAGTCGATTACGTCATCGTCGGCGTCGGCGCAGGCGGCGGCGTCCTGCTGCAGCGGTTGGCGCGCGCGGGTTTTCGCGTCATCGGCTTCGACGCGGGACCGTTCTGGGACACCGAACGCGACTGGGTCAGCGACGAGAAGGGCTCGCACAAATTATACTGGACGGAGAAACGGATCACGGGCGGCAAGCATCCATTGGCGCTCGGAGCGAACAACAGCGGACAAGGCGTCGGCGGCAGTACGGTCCACTGGGCATCGTTCACTCCCCGGCTGCATCCGTCGGATTTCCACACCCATTCGCTCGACGGGGTCGGCGTCGACTGGCCGATCTCGTACGCCGACATCAAGCCGTATTACGAATTGATGGAGCTGGAGTTACCGGTATCCGGGCCGGCCCACTATCCGTGGGGCGAACCGCACGGTTATCCGTACGGGCCGCATCCGATGGGGGGCGTCGGGAACGCGCTGATCCGCGGCTGCACGAACCTCGGCATCGGCGTGTCGGCCGGCGGCCCGGTCGCCATCTTGGAAGGTTCGCGGGGCGATCGTCCGCATTGCATCTACCGCGGCTTTTGCATCCAGGGCTGCAAGGTCGGCGCAAAGGCGAGCACGCTCATCACGCACGTGCCGGACGCGCTTGCGAACGGTGCCGAGATTCGCGCGAACTGCATGGTCGCGCGTGTCGAGATGGGTCCCGGGCGGCGCGCGACGGGCGTGACGTACGTCGACGCGGACGGCCGGGAACGATTCCAAAAGGCGAAAGCCGTGGTCGTCGCGGGCTATTCGATCGAGACGCCGCGGCTGCTGTTCAACTCGGCGTGTTCGGGATTCGAGGACGGCCTCGCGAACTCGAGCGGCACCGTCGGCCGGTATCTGATGGCGCAGGCCGGCAACGTGATCATGGGCCGGTTCGACCAGCCGGTTCGCATGTACAAGGCGCCGCCGGCGCACGCGCTGACGGAAGAGTTTTACGAGACCGATCCGAGCCGCGATTTCGCGCGCGGCTTCGCGATTCAAACGGTCGGTCCGCTGCCGATCGCGTTCGCCAAGCAGATGACGGTCGCCAAAGGTGCCTGGGGCTGGGGCTTGCGCCGCGTGATGATGGACTACAACCATTGGGCCGGGTTCGGATTTCTCGGCGAGATCTTGCCGCACGCGGAGAACCGCGTCCAACTCGCGGACGAGACCGATCGCTTCGGATTGCCCGTCGCCAAAGTCACGTTCAACCTCCAGGACAACGACAAGAAGCTCATCGAGTTCGGCAAGAACAAGACGATGGACGTGATGTGGGCCGCCGGCGCGCAAGAGGTCGTCCAGGAGGCGCGCTACGCGCACCTCGTCGGTGCCGCGCGCATGGGCAGCGACCCGGCGACGTCGGTGGTCGATTCGTTCGGCCGTACGCACGATATCGACAATGTATTCATCTGCGACGGCAGCATCATGCCGACGCAAGGTTCGGCCAACCCGGGTCTGACGATCATGGCGCTCGCCGCGCGGATCGGCGACTACCTGGCCCGTGAAGGGAACGACATCTTCGTCGCAGGGAAACGGAATATCGAGAAACCCGCCGTCCGTCTCGACCTCTCTCCGCCCGACACGTGGGGACACGGCATGCCCCGCCTCAAATAGCGTGGCGCGTGCTCGCGGAGAATTCACATGAACGGACGGCTCGGCAAGCTGACCGATGCGCTGGCTGCGAACTTGTGGCTGATCCCGCTCATCGCATTCCTGCTCTCGTTCGCGCTGTCGCGCGGTCTTCTCGCATTCGACAAGACCGTCGATGTCTCAGCGAACGCCTGGTTCGTCTACGGAGGCTCCCCGCAGGGAGCGCGTCAGCTGCTCGCGACGATCGCCGGATCGATGATCACCTTCATCGGCTTGGTCTTCTCTTCGACGATCTTGGTGCTGCAGCTGGCCAGCAGTCAATTCTCTCCGCGGATCATGCGGTCGTTCTTTCGCGATCGCATCATACAAGCCGCGCTGGGCACGTTTGTTGCAACGTTCTCGTACGCGATCTTCGTCTTGCGCGAGCTGCGCGAGAGCGCCGTAGCGCCGTTCGTGCCCGGGCTGTCTACGTACGTCGCCGTCAGCCTCGTGTGGCTGAGCCTCGCCATGTTCGTCATCTACATCAACCACATCGGCGAGCGAATTCGGGCGGTAACCATCATCAGGATTGCCGCGCGCGAGACAACGGCCGGGTTCGAACGGTCGCGACGGCACCGCCCGCCCTACGCTGAGTTCATGCCTCCGGCGATTCAGGCCGAAATCGTCGGCGCGCCTCATCAAGGAGCGGTCGCGGCAGTCGACGCCGCCGCCCTCGTCCGGATCGCTGTCACCATCGATGCACGTTTCGAAGTGCTGCCGTTGGCTGGTGATTTTCTCCGTACCGGTTCGCCCTCGGTTCGCGCATGGTGTTCGCGAGCGCTCACCTCTGCGGAGATCAAACGCATCGCTCGAACGATTTCGATCGAGCGAGAGCGGTCGATCCGCGCCGACCCGTTGTTCGGTTTCCGGCAACTGGTCGACATCGCAAATAAGGCGCTCTCGCCCGGCATCAACGACCCGACCACAGCCGTGCTCGTCTTGGATCAGCTCCACGAGCTCCTGCTGCGCGTTGCCGCCGCCGAACCTCGTTCCGACGTGTACCGCGATGCTGCGGGGATCGAGCGGGTATTGGTTCGCTGCCCTGCGTGGAGCGAATACGTCGACCAATCGCTGGAGGAGATCCTGCTGTACGGCCGCGGGTCGCTACACGTGTTACGACGGGTTCGGGCGCTCGTCATCGATCTGGACGACGCGGTCGCCCCCGAGTATCGCGCCGCCCTCGCGGCGTACAGGCGCCGCGTCGAACGATGCATCGACGATGCCTTTCCATCGGTTGAGGAACGCGAGTCGGCGCGCGTCTCTTGATAGCCCCAACTGGATCGAACCCGCCGATACCCATGCCTCGGACGCCTCACAGCCGGCGCGTAATGAAATTAGACTACCGCGTCGCCACGTTGCTGCGTGAAGCATCCGGCATGCGCGTCATCAGATAGAACCCAAGGACGACGCCGAAGATCGCATGCGCGACGAAGCCGCCCCACAACACATTCACCATGCCGAATTGCGGGAACAACGCAGGCGCGATCACGTAGAAGTTTATGCCCCAGATGACCATTCCGCCGATAAATCCGAGGATCACAAAACTCCAACGGCGACCGAGAACCGCCTGCCGCCCGACGCTGATGGCGATCCACGCCGTGACGATACCGAAAAGAATCGAGAGCGCGTAATGGATACCGAATCCTATCGCCAGAGACGAGGGAACCGCTTGGTATCCGGGCATCGCCGCCGCTTGCCCGAGAACGATCGTCGAGATGAGGCGTGGCGGCGATAG
>JALZBE010000398.1 GCA_030947665.1 Vulcanimicrobiota bacterium
GACGACACGAAGGCCGCTCTTCCGGCAGCAACGTTCGGCGCGCTTTTCGCGCACGTCTCTTGGAAGGACCGCACGCTCTCGTCCATCAGCCAGGCGGGGCTCGTGAACAATCTGAACGACGGGCTCGCGTGGGGGCTGCTGCCGCTGCACTTCGCCGCCGCCGGCTTGTCCGTCGACCGCATCGCCGTGTTGGCCGGGGTCTACCCGGTCACGTGGGGACTCTGCCAGCTCGGCACCGGTGCGCTGTCGGATCGCGTCGGGCGCAAGTGGATGATCGCCGGCGGGATGGCGCTGCAAGCCGTGGCGATCGCGCTCTTTCTGACACCGGCGAATTTTGCGGCGTGGTTCACGGGCGCGCTGCTGCTCGGGCTCGGCACCGCCATGGTCTACCCGACGCTGCTCGCGGCGATCGGTGACGTCGTCGACCCGCGCGTGCGCGGCACGTCCGTCGGTGTGTACCGCCTGTGGCGTGACTCCGGTTATGCGTTCGGCGCGCTGCTGTCCGGCATCGTGGCACACGCGTTCGGACAGGACGCCGCGATCGCCGTCGTCGCGGCGCTCACGCTGGCCTCGGGCGCCGTCGTCGCGGTCCGCATGCGTGAGACTCACCCGCGCGCGCGAGCGCCTTCACCACAAGGGGCATCGTCATGATCTTCCGTCAGATTCTTCGCGCCGACACGGGCTGCGCGTCGTACGTCTTTGGTTGAGGCGGTCAAGGCCGCGCGGCGGTCGTCGATCCTCAGTTCGAGGTCGCTCAATACCTGGACATAGCAACCCGCTACGGGATGCGTATCGAAGCGATCATCTCGACGCACGTGCACGCCGATCATCGGTCCGGCGAACGAGAGCTCGCCAAACGAACGGGTGCCGAGCTTTACCTCCACCGCTCCGCGGACGTCGCGTACCCGAACACACCGCTCGACGATGCCGCGGAGCTGTCACTCGGCAACGTCGTCATGCGGGTGCTGCACACGCCCGGACATACGCAGGAGAGCATCTCGCTGCTCGTCACCGACCGCACGCGTGCGCCGGAGCCGTGGTTCGTGCTTACGGGCGACACGCTCTTCGTCGGCGATGTGGGCCGGCCTGATTTCGGCGGCACCGATGCGGGACGAGAGCTGTACAACTCGCTCCAGCGGCTGATGGCCCTACCGGATCACGTTGAAGTCTATCCGGCGCACATCTCCGGAAGCCCCTGCGGACGCGCGATGAGCGGAAAACCGTCATCGACGATCGGCTTCGAGCGACGCAACAATCCGGCGCTGCAACATCGCGACATCGACGCGTTCGTGGCTGCGCTCTTCGCGGGGCTGCCCGAAAAGCCGCCGGGCTTCGCCGCGATGATCACGACCAACCGCGGCGGCTGAGACTTCCACCACCGTCTTCAGAGCAATGCGTTTAGGCCGACTCCGATCGTCGACGACCGTCCGGCCGGCGTCAATCGCCGAAGTGCCCCGAAGCGAAGCGCGATGCTTCGTCCGATTCGGTGTTGGACGCTGACTTCGACCTCGTGCGCCGTGCCCGCGACGGTGTTTTCTCGCGTGATCCCGAGCTCGAGCTCCGTGCCGTCGATCGGCTCGAACTCGACGCCCAGCGCCGGTGCGAGCACGATGCGTCTTCCGGCCGTCGGGTCGTCTTCGTTCGCGCCACGGAAGGCTGCGATGGCGCCGACGATGTTCACGCGCTTGTCGACCGCGTACGCACCGGAGAGCGTCGCGCGCCACGTCGGTAGGCGAGCGCCAAGATCTCCGGTGGGAACCGTCGTGTCCAGTGCGAGTCCGGCGACCCCTCTCCCACGGCTACTCGACGCCTTCAACCCGACGAGCAGGTCGGCCGAATGGTTCTCGACGTCGTCTCCGAATCGCCGGACGACCGAAGGCACTCCGAGCCGAACCTCGACGGATCGGGAAGCACCGTAGCGAATCACCGCACGCGGGAACTGCAGCGTCGTGACGTCTGCATCGCGCGACCGTTCCAGCGTGAGCTGCGCGAGAACGCGGCGCGCCTCCACGGTGCACGGCGAATCAGGATCTTCAGGATCTGCGGTCTGCAGGAAGTCTGAACACGGGCTGAGGGCTGCGTCATCCTCATCCGCCACGGCTGCGACCGGGATCGCGGCAAGGCCGAACATCATGACGATGATCACGCGAAGGAGTACGCTACGCATCAAGCGCGGCGGTTGCGCCAACGAACTCCTCGATTCCTTGCGCACTTCTCAGTGGTGCAGCGCAACGCCGAGCACGGCGCCCAGCCCGATGTAAGCTTGATCGGGAACGCGCTTGGCGACAGCCGGCGCGACGAGCACGACGACAAACAACACGGCGGCGAACAGGTCCACCACGACGGGCCTTCCGATCAGGTAGGTCGTTCCTGCCAGCGCGCCGACGACGGCGACCGTTACGCCGCGCACGAACCCTGCCACGCGCGGGTGCGCACCGTACCGCAGGAGCAGCGGCGTCGCCAGTACGGTGAGCGCGATCGACGGAAGAAAGATGCCCGCGGTCGCGGCGACCGCGCCGGCAAAACCGTCCACCGCATAGCCGACAAACGTCGCCGTGATCACAACCGGGCCCGGCGAGATCATTCCGACCGCGACCGCGTCGACGAACGTCTGGTTGTCGAGCCAGTGATACTGATCGACGACGTACGTCTTCACGAACGACACGACGACCAGGCCGCTGCCGAATACGAGAAAGCCGGTTTTCAGAAAGAACCAGAACAGCGCCGGCGCGAGCCCCGAAGCCGGTGCCGCGAACGCGAGCAACACCGGCGCGCCAATGCCGCACATCTTCTCGGAACTGGGCGCCGCTTCGACGGTCGGCGGCAGACTCGGTCTCGGCCGCGGCGCGAACGCGATGATGCCCAGCGCAGCCGCCGCGAGAAACAGCCACGCCAATTCTCGTTGTAACGCGATCGTGATGACGCACGCGGCAACCGCGACGATCCATGCGGCGTAGTCCCGTTTGAGCGTCTTGCGGCCGAGGTTCCAGCTCGCGCGCAGGATCAGGGCGACGACCACCGGGCCGATGCCGTAGAACAGCCCGCGCACAACGCCTGCGCCCGCGAAGCGCTCGTAGAGCGCGGCCACGGCGACGACGATCGCGAACGGCGGCAATGCGAAGGCGACCGCGATCGCAAGGGCGCCGGGCACGCCGTGCGTGACGTAGCCGCAATACACGCCGAGCTGGTACGCCATCGGGCCCGGACATGCCGTCGCGATCGCGAGGCCTCGGTCGTACGTCGCCTCGTCGAGCCATCCGCGCTTCTCGACGAGATCCCGGCGCATGTAGTTCGCGAGCGCGACTGGTCCGCCGAATCCTGTCGCGCCGAGCACGAGGAAGTAGCGCACGAGGTCGGACAAGGCCGGCTGGGTCACTGGGGTTCCATCACACGTATGACCGGTTTGCCGCCGACGTCTTGGAGCGGGAAATATACACGATGCGTCGCCGGGTCCACCGCGACGACGTGCGCGTTCACAAGCAAAAACGCCTGCGCGGTACGATGCAGCCGGCGCCCAGTAATGTCATAGACGCTCACGACCCCCGATTCCGACGCCGCGTACAGCCGGTGCAATCCGGGATCGAGCGCAAGCACGTCGACGCCGATACCGACGCCGCTGGATTCGTTGACGCTGCCTGACCGCAAGTCCAGCCGCACGACGCGTACGTTGTGCTGGCATCCGATATAGGCCGCGCGCTGGCCGGCGTCGATCGC
>JALZBE010000399.1 GCA_030947665.1 Vulcanimicrobiota bacterium
TGAGCGCACCGAGCGCCTGTGTGATCGCGGCGGCGGTGATCAGAAACGGGACGGCAAGGCCCATCGAGTAGACGAACAGCAGGAAGGTCGCCGGACCGTATTTCTGCTGCGAGGCGAGGTAGATGATCCCGGAGAGGATCGGCCCGATGCACGGCGACCAGCCCGCCGCGAACCCGATCCCGACGGCGAACGACGCAAGCACGGAGCGGTTCGCACTGCGTATCTGAACGCGCTTGTCCATCATGAGCATCGGGATCTTGAACACGCCGATCATGTTGAGCCCGAGGACGATGACGATCACGCCGCCGATCCGCGCGATCCAGTCCTTGTAGTCGATGAACACCGCGCCCAGCGCGCTCGCTGATAGGCCGATGGCCATGAACACCAGCGTGAAGCCTGCGCAGAACGCGAGCGCGTGCATCATCACCCGCGCCCGGCTGCGCGCGTCGGCCTGCGCCTTGAGCTCCTCGAGGCTCGAGCCCGTCAGGAACGACAGGTAGGCGGGGATCAGCGGCAGGACGCAGGGAGAGACGAAGGAGACGAGGCCCGCGAGGAACGCGGTCGCGATGTTGACGTTACTGGTCACGATACTCCCGGTGGGGGTTAGACGGCACCAGGACCCGGCCCGGCTGCGCCGGGTGGCGCCGCAAGCCGCAGGAGCGTCCTTCTTCCGCGCTTGCGCTAGGTTGCGCAAGCCGCGCGCCGTAACCACGGCGGGTGAACCACTGGTTCGTTTATCCGAACATCGACCCGATCGCGTTCCGGCTCGGGCCGGTCGCCGTCCACTGGTACGGCCTTTCGTACCTGTTCGGTTTCATCTGCGTCTTCTTGTGGATGAACCGGCCGGCGGGGCGGCGGCGGCTCGGGCTGACCACCGACCAGATCCAGGACTTCCTGGTCTACGCGCTCGTGGGCGTTCTGATCGGCGGCCGGGTCGGTTTCGTCATCGCCGACGTCATCACGCATCACAATTTCGGCGAGTATCTCGCGCACCCGCTGAACTTCATCGCGATCTGGCAGGGCGGCATGGCGTTCCACGGCGCGCTCGTGGGCGTGATCGTCGCGATCGTGCTGTTCCTGCGCAAGCACCCGGG
This sequence comes from Vulcanimicrobiota bacterium, assembly GCA_030947665.1. Classification (GTDB taxonomy): domain Bacteria; phylum Vulcanimicrobiota; class Vulcanimicrobiia; order Vulcanimicrobiales; family Vulcanimicrobiaceae; genus Vulcanimicrobium. The sequence goes on from JALZBE010000399.1 coordinate 1,095, forward strand.
GCTGTCGTTCGGGATCCTCGGCGACGAGGTGGTGCCGCTGCTGTCGATCGGCATTTTCACCACGCGCATCGTGAACTTCATCAACGACGAGCTGCCGGGCAAAATCTGCGATCCGAATAACCCGTGGTGCGTGGTTTTTCCGAATTTCGGCCAAAACTATCGCTACCCGTCGCAGATCTTCGAGGCCGTCCTCGACATCCTCACGCTGCCGATCATCCTGCTCGTCTACCGCTCGCGGCCGCCCGACGGCGTCGTGGCCTGGACGTGGTTCACGATCTACGGCATCACCCGCTCCGTCGCCGAGATTTGGCGCGAGCCGGGCTTCACGGTACTGGGGCTCGACGGCGGCCAGTTCGTGGCCGTGCTGCAAATCTTCATCGGGATCGCGCTGGTCGTGCGCGCCCACCGGCGCGGGACCCGAACCGAGGCACGGTGAAGGACCTTCTCCGTGATGCACCTTGCCGGCGGATCGGTCGCCGAGCGCGTGGCGACGTTGCGCGAGCGCGTCGACGAGGTCGCCGTTGCGTCCGGGCGTGAACGCGGTTCGGTTTCGATCCTCGCCGTCACCAAGGCGCAGCCGCGTGACGCCGTGCTCGCCGCGCTCGACGCCGGGCTGACCGACGTGGGCGAGAACTATCTGCAGGAAGCGCGCGCAAAGTACGACGGTCTGCCGCCGTGCACGAAGCACTTCGTCGGCCACATCCAGACGAACAAGACGAAGGCGATCGTGAACCTGTTCGACGTGGTGCAGGGGGTCGACCGGCTCGACGCGGGTTTGGCGCTCGCGAAGGCGGCGCGTGACGCGGGGCGCCGCTTGCGCGTTCTCGTGCAAGTGAACGTCTCGCCGGCCGAACGATTCGGGACCGCACCTGGTGACGCACCGGCGCTCGCCGCGCGCCTGCGCGACGAGGGTCTGGCGGTCGACGGTGTGATGGCGATCGGCCCGCTCGACGGCGATGTCGACGCGGCGTTCGCCACGGCGCAGGCGGCGTTCGCGCGCGTCGGCGGAACGACGCTGTCGATGGGGATGTCCGGTGATTGGGAGCGCGCTGTGCGCTACGGCTCGACGATGGTGCGCATCGGCACCGCGATCTTCGGCGCGCGGCCTACGAAAGAGGGGAGCCCGGCATGAGCTTTTTCGGGAAATTCACGTCGATGTTCGCGATCCACGACGAAGAAGAGGAAGAGGCGCTCTACACCGACGAGGTCGGCGCGAAGCGCAACGTCGTGCCGCTCAGCGACGCCTCGCGGCGCTCGGGCGGCTCCGTCGCGGTGTTCGCGCCGCGGTCGTTCGGCGATGTGACCGAGATCGCCGACGCGCTGCGCGCGCGCCAAGTCGTGATCGTGAACGTGCAAGGCGCGGACCGCAACCTGCTCCAGCGCGTCGTCGACTTCACCTCGGGCGTCGCGTACACGATCGACGGCCGCATCCAGAAGCTGGCGGAGGCGATCTACCTCGTCGTTCCGTCCGGCGTCACCGTCAACTCGGCCGGGGTGCGCGAGCAGCTCGACGTCGACGGCATCCTGGGCATCAAGGATCTGCGCTGATGGCCAAAATCACGATCATCGACATCCAGCACAAAGAGTTCAAGAAGTCGCTTCAGGGCTACGACCGCAACGAGGTCAACGAGTTCCTCGACGAGATCATCGAGACGCTCGAGGACGAGAACACGATGCGCACCGCGCTCCAGGGCGAGATCGCGGAACTGCGCGAGCGCCTCTCGCACTTCAAGACGATGGAAGAGTCGCTGCAGTCGACGCTGCTGCTCGCGACGCGCACCGCGGACGAAGTGAAAGCCGCCGCGCACAAAGAGGCCGACCTCATCAAGCAAGAAGCGCGTCTCACCGCCGAGCGCGAGATCTCGGCGCTCAGCGCGCGCATCGAAGAATCGCGCCGCGAGGCCGACCGCCATCAAGACACGGCCGAGAAGGCGAAGAGCGAGCTGCGGTCGCTGCTGATGTCGCACCTGTCGCTGATCGAGCGGACCCCGGCGGCTCCGGCCGCGCCGGCGACCGCGGAGCAGCCCGCCGCCGCCGTGAGCGCGAGCGAGCCCGCCGGTGACGCGGACACCGATCAGCTCGCCCAGTTGCCGCTGAACAACGGAGCCCCGACGCACCAGCTCGTCGAGTAGCCGCGCCGCCCGCGACGACCCACTCTAGACGCGGGCGAGCTGCTCGCGCATCTCCTTCGCGCCGATGGGTTCGTTGTAGATCGGCGACCCGGGCTGCTGCTTACGGCCGCCCTCGACCAGCCCGCCGTTGTCGACGGGATCGAACCCGATCTCGTCGATGAGGTCGAGCACGACGCGCTTGGCGGCCGAGTCGTCGGACGCGACCGGGATCGCCAACCTGCCCTTCTCGCCTTTGGGCTTGCCCTCGGTCGCCAGCCGCTTGTAGAAGATCGTGTTGAACGCCTTGACCACGCGGGCGCCCGGCACGAGCGCGCGGGTGAACTCGGTCGACGTCTTCGAGCCGAGGTCCTCGATCTCGAAGTCCTCGGTGTACGGGTTCATCGCGTCGATGACGATCTTGTCGTCCCAGCCCTCGATCTCGCCGAGAGCCTCCTCGCGCTTGGTCCACGGGACGGCGATGAGCACCACGTCGCTCGCGTCGACCG
>JALZBE010000400.1 GCA_030947665.1 Vulcanimicrobiota bacterium
CGTCGGACAGCTCCGACGGGAACGGGCCGGCGCCCACGCGCGTGCAGTACGCCTTCGCCACGCCCAGGACGCGCCCGATGGCGGTCGGGCCGACGCCAAGGCCCGTGCAGGCCGCGCCAGCGACCGTGTGCGAGCTCGTCACGTAGGGATAGGTTCCGAAGGTCACGTCGAGCATCGTGCCCTGCGCGCCTTCGGCCAAGATGCGCTCGCCGCGGGCGATCGCGTCGTGGAGAAAGCGCACGTCGTCGACCACGTGCGGCACGACGCGCTTCGCGAGCGCGAGGGTCTCGCCGACGATGTCTTCCTCGCGCGGCACGTCCTCGGCCCCCGCGAACAGCGGCGCCCGGGTCAGCAGCGCCTGGCGAATCTTCGTGGCGAGGACTTCATCGGGCTTGGCGAGGTCGCCGTACGTGATCCCGAGCCGCCCGGCGCGGTCGACGTAGGCCGGGCCGATGCCGCGGCGGGTGGTCCCGAGCGCGGCACCGCCGCGCTGCTTCTCGGCGAGCCGGTCGAGCGTCGCGTGATATGGAAACACGATGTGCGCGCGCGCCGCGATCAAGACGCGCGACACGTCGACGCCCAGCTTCGCGAGCATGTCGAGCTCGTTCACGAGGCCTTGCAGCGACACGACCGTCCCGGCGCCGATCAGCAGCTTCGTGCCCTCGACGAGCGCGCCGGACGGAACTACGTGCAGCGCGAGCTTCGTGTCGCCGACCTCGATCGAGTGCCCGGCGTTGTCGCCGCCGCCGAAGCGCGCGATGATTCCGTAGTCACGCGCGAGCAGATCGACGACGCGCCCCTTCCCCTCATCCCCCCACTGGATCCCGACACACACGTCTAACGGCGCTCCCGCCCTGCCTCCGCGCCCCCCACGCTCCGCGTGGGGCCCCCACGCAAAGAGCGCGCTCACGATACTGGTACCGAACGATTCCCCGCGGGCGCGCTCTGCACGATGCTCTCGTCAGTCGCCGCGGAAGCCCAGGTCGGTCGTCGAGCCTACGGGCAGCGGCGGCACGCCTTGGAACGTCGTCATGACGTACTCGCTGAACAGCGCGTTGGGCCAGCCGAAGTCGGCGCGGGTGAATTTGGTCGGATCGTCCGGGTTGAACGATTCGTGCAGCAGATGGTCGCCGGGGTCGGAAGCGAGCAGCTGCGAGAGCACGTCCTTGCGCTCGGCATCGGTGGACGCGGTGAACCCTTGCATCATCATCGCGATGGGCCACACGAAGTTGTCGCTCGTGTGGGGCGAACCGATTCCCCGCGCAAACTTGCCGACGTAATACGTGGAGTTGTCCTTCGAGAGCAAAAACTTGCGCGTGTTCCGGTAAATGAAGGACGAGGCCTTGGTGTAGCCGAGGTACGGCGCGGACAGCAGCGACGGCACGTTTGCGTCGTCCATGATGTTCGCGTTCCCAAGCCCATCGACTTCGTACGCGTAGATGTAGCCGTAGTTCGGCGTGAACACCACGCCGTATGTCTGAATTCCGGTCTGAACCTCGTCGCGAAGCGCCCTGGCGCGCTGGGCCTTGATGAGGTTGTGGTACACATCGCGCTCGATCTCTTCGAGGTTCCCCAGCGCGACGACCGTCATCATCTCGGACGGGATGAGGTAGTTCAACGAACACGCATCGTCCGACGGCCGGAAACCGCTCCAAATCATCCCTGTGTACGCGACGGGCTTGCCTTTGCCGCCGTTGGGCATCTGCGGGTGCGTATACTTCGAGTTGCGCGGGTGATCTTGCTCGCGTTCCATCGTCGCGAGCGCCGCATCGAAACCGTTCGAGAGATCGCCTGTGAAGACCGACGCGTCTCCGGTTTGCTTCCAGTACGTCCACGAGAGCGTGATTGGGTATGCGAGCGAGTCGAGCTCGAACTTTTGTTCCCACTTCCCGTACGCGAGCGTGAATGCATTCGCGTACGGATCGACCTGTAAATACTTACCCATCCGTGCGATCGCCCCGCGCAGCAAGACCCGGACTTGCTCGTCGCTTTTTGCGAAGAACAGATACGGACGCACCTGAACGCTAGCATCGCGCAGCCATTCGGCGGGGATGTCGCCGGTCTTGATGTAGACGGTGCCGTCCGACGCGAGGGTCACTTGCTTGTTGGTGTTGAGCAGCGCCGCGCGGTACATCGACTGGAGCTTGGGGTCGCCGACGGTGTAGCCGGCGGCGGCCTTCGAGATGGCGTCGAGCTCGATCGCCTGCGCCGCCCGAGGCACGAGCAACGCGAGAGCCGCGAGCGTGCATAACAGCCCGCGGACGATGGAGAGTCGCATTCTTGACGGCGCCCTTTGACGGGGTCGAATGACGGCCCTGTTACGCCAGGTCCGCTAGCGCGTCGCCGAGATCGGCGCCGGCGCGCTCCCGCAGGACGCGATAGATCAAAGAGGCCGGGAATCCCAGCCGTTCCAGCTTGCGCGCCGCCGACTGGTACGACAGCGCGGGGCTCGTGCGGCGGAGACGGTCGTAGGCCGCGCCGATGCGCTCGGGCTCCGCAGTCTCGGCCGACGCGACGCGCTCGCGCGCGGCGTCGCGGTCGATTCCGCGCTTGACGAGCTCGGCGACGAGTCGCGCGTCGCCCACCGCCGCGCGCTTGGTCTCGACGTAGAGCGTCGCGTACAGGGCGTCGTCGAGCAGGCCGTCACGCCGGCACGACGCGACCGCCGCGGCGACGCTTTCGTCGTCGAAGCCTTTGCGCGCCAATTTGCCGTGCAGCTGCGCCTCGGTGAGACGGCGCTGCGCCAACATACGCAGCGCCGTCACCCGTGCCGATGCCATCGCACCGCCTCCGGAACTCGGCTACTCGTCGTCCTTGACGCTTGCGCCGACGGCTTTGCCGACGCCGTTCGGCGAGACGGTGGCCTTGAGCGCTTCGCGGATCTTGGTCGCGATCTCGTCGGCGACGTCGGTGTGCTCCTCGAGGAACGACTTCGCGTTCTCGCGGCCTTGGCCGATGCGCTGCTCGCCGTACGTGTACCACGAGCCCGACTTGCCGATGATGTTGCGTTCCAGCGCGACGTCGATGATGGAGCCCATCTTCGAAATTCCCTTGCCGTAGGTGATGTCGAACTCGGCCATGCGGAACGGCGGCGCGACCTTGTTCTTGACCACTTTCACGCGGGTGCGCGTGCCGACGACGTCTTGCCCGACCTTGATCTGCTCGAGCTTGCGCACGTCGAGCCGGACCGAGGCGTAGAACTTGAGCGCGCGGCCGCCCGACGTGGTCTCGGGGCTGCCGAACATGACGCCGACTTTTTCGCGCAGCTGGTTGATGAAGATCATCACGCACTTCGAGCGCGAGATCGCCGAGGTGAGCTTGCGCAGCGCCTGTGACATGAGCCGCGCCTGCAGGCCGACGTGCGTGTCGCCCATGTCACCTTCGAGCTCGGCTTTGGTGACGAGCGCCGCGACCGAGTCGACGACGACCACGTCGACCGCGTTCGAGCGGACGAGCATCTCGGCGATGTCGAGCGCCTGTTCGCCGGCGTCCGGTTGTGAGACGAGCAGGTTGTCGAGATCGATGCCGAGCGCTTGCGCGTAGGCGGGGTCGAGCGCGTGCTCGACGTCGACGAACGCGGCGGTGCCGCCGGCTTTCTGCGCTTCGGCGATGACGTGCAGCGCGAGCGTCGTCTTACCGCTGGACTCCGGTCCGTAGATCTCGACGACGCGTCCGCGCGGCAAGCCGCCGAC
>JALZBE010000401.1 GCA_030947665.1 Vulcanimicrobiota bacterium
AGCGTGGAAAGCGCGTTGACGAGAAAACACGGCGCGACACCGATCGCCGCGATCAGCAAACCCGCCAGCGGCGGGCCCGCGACGCTGGGCGCGTTGAACGCGACGGAGTTCAGCCCGATGGCGCCGCCGATGTACTCGCGCGGCACCATCAGCGGCACCCAGCTCTGCCGCGCGGGCGCGTCGAACGACTGCGTCGCCGCTTGCAGGCCGCTGGTGATCATCAGCGTCCATAGCGGCGCGTGGTTCGTCGCGACGAGCGCGAACAGCACGAACGACAGCGCCGACGTGCAGCCGTTCGTGACGAACAACACGACCCGGCGGGGATAGCGGTCCGCGACGACGCCCGCGAGCGGCGACAGGATCAGGACCGGAACGGCGCGCGCCGCACCGAGGAGCCCGATGTCCAGCGAGCCGACCCGCGCGTTGGGCGCCATCGATGCGACGTAGTAGCCCAGCGCGGTGAACTGCATCCACGTCCCGAGGTTCGCGACGAGCAGCCCGCTCCACAGCAAGCGGAAATCTTTGAAGCGGAACGGTCCGAAGAAGCCGGGACGGCGATTCGGGATCCGCGGTTCGGCGCTCACCCGCCGGCGGCGCGGACTGCGGCGACGATCACGCCCGCGCTGCCTGCGATCTCGAACTTCGCCGTGTCGACGACGAGATCGTAGTTGCGCGGATCGCCCCAAGTCACGCGGTACCCTTCGCGCGCGTACGTCCGGCGCGCCTCGTCGATGCGAGCGATCTCGGCGCGCGCCGCGGCATCGTCGATGCCCAGCGAATCCGCGACGTGCGCCGCGCGCCAGTCGAGCGGCGCCTTGACGAACACGCGCAGCACGTCCGGCCGCGCGCCCAGGATCGTGCCGCCCATGCGGCCCACGATCACGGCGTCGCCCGCGGCCGCCTCCTCGCGCACCGCCTCTTCGATCGCGCGGCGCATCTCGGCGGGCGACTCGTCGGTCGCCGGCGGCTGCGAAGCCTCGGGGACCCCCCCGCCGAGTTGTTCCAGGACCCGCTCGCCGAAGCCGCGCGGCCGCTCCGTCGCCGTCTGGACTACGTCGGCCGACGTGCCCAACCGCCATGCCGCGACGACGGGAAGCTGTTCGTCGACCAGCCGGTATCCGAGCTTCTCGGCGACGGCGCGCGACACAGCGAGCGCCGAAGCGCCGTACGCGCGCGAGACGGTGACGATCACGAGCCGAACCGCTCCACGGCCACGACGTTCCGTCGAACGGACCGGCTGAACCTTTGCACCGCGGCGCGGCGCGCGCCGACCAGGAAACCGCGCGCCCGAGGTGTTACGCCCCGCGCATGGAGCCGCAGACGTTCGCAGACCGGGTCGCCGAGGTCGACCGGCGCATCCGCGAGATCGGGCCCGGCGTGGCCGGCGAGATTCGGCGCAACGACGGCACGCCGCAAAGCGCGACGTGGGAACGCGGCGGCTCGTGGGCGACGCTCACGCTGCACGACGGAACATGGCCGCGGCTGGAGCTCAGCTTGCACAACGGCACCGAGGAGCATCCCGAAGCGCTCGAGATCGGCATCGACGAAGCCGACGTCGTGAACATGATCGCCGTCCCCGTCGCGGACTTCCTCGCGCGCGCTAGCTGAAATATGCGTCGTCGAGCAGCGGTATCGCGACGCCGGGCACCGGTGCCTCGAACGCGAACAGCGCGCCCGACAGCGGTTCTTCGCGGCGCTCGGCGCCGAACGGTTTCCCCGCCGACGTGACGTACGCGGTGCGCAAATCCGTGCCGCCGAAGGCGATCATCGTGACGTTCGGCACGGGAAGCTTCACCTCACGCTCGACGCGGCCGTCCGGGGTGAAGCGCACGACCTTGCCGGCGGCATAGACCGCGCTCCAGTAGCAGCCGTCGGTGTCGGTCGCCGCGCCGTCGGGGCCGCCACGCGGCGTCTCGACGCGCGCGAACGTTCGCCGCTCGCCGATGATGCCGCGGTCGGCGTCGAGCACGTCGTACGCGCAGACCTCTTGCGCCATCGTGTCGGCGTGGTACATCGTGCGTTCGTCCCCGCTCCATGCGAGGCCGTTCGAGATGCGCACCGTCGGCGATTTCGCGATCTGCTCGCCGCCGGGCTCGATGCGGTACAGCGGCGCGCCCTTGGCCCCGTCGCCGCGCGCGTCGAGCGGTGCGAAACCGGGGCCTACCCAGAAGCGGCCGCGCGGATCGGTCTTGCCGTCGTTCCAGAAAAACCGGTGCGCATCGAACGGCGCCGGCGCGAACGGATCGAGCTGCGCGGTGCGGCGGTCGAACCGAAAGAGCCCGGTCCGCAGCGCGACCAGCATGCGATCGCCGGAGCCAAGCGCGAACGATCCGGTCCACGCCGGCATCGTCCACTCCTCATCCGTGCCCGTGCGCGGATCGAAGCGGTGCAGCTTCCCCGCGAAGGTGTCGCACCAGTACAGCACGCCTTCGGCAGCAGACCACGTCGGGCACTCGCCGTTGAACGCCCGCGCGTCGAGCACGACGTCGACCGTCATACTTTCAGCTCGACCCCGAACTCGATGATGCGGTCAGGCGGGATGCCCAGCGAATCGGTGAGCGGGTTCGCGTTGCGCATCATATAGCTGAACAGCCAGCGCCGCCATTTCGGGAAACCGTGGCCGGGCTCGTTGCGCGGCACGATGCGCGGGCGCGCGAGAAAGTAGTCGGCGTCCTCCAGCTCGATCTCTTTGGGAATCTGCGGGCGGCAGCGCGAGAGGATCTCGCTTACGTTCGCCTCTTCCATGAAACCGTAGTTCGCGGTGACGCGCGTGAGCCGCGGCACGATCTCCTCGATTGCGACGCGGTGTTCCGGGTCGATGTACGGCCGGCGGTGGTTGACGATCGTCAGCAGCACGACTTCCTCGCGCAACACGCTCTTGTGCAGCCAGTGGTGCCGCAAGATGAAGGGGATGCCCTCGGGATGCGGGGTCAGGAAGATCGCGGTGCCGTCGCTCGTCGACGCCGGCTCGTCTTTGACTTGCCGCACGAACTCCTCGACCGGAGTCGACAGTGCGGCGAGCGCCATCGCCAGCCGCCGCCGGCCTGCGACCCACGTCGTGAACAGCGTGAAGATCACGAGCGCGATCGCGACCGGGACGTAGCCGCCCTGCCCGAGCTTCGGCAAGTTGCCGATCAGGAACGCGCCGTCGACGATCAGGAACAACGCCACCAGCGGCACGACGTAGACCGCGGGCCATTGGAACCGATTGCGCAGCAGGACGCCGATCACGAGCGAGTCCGCGAGCATCGTGATCGTCACCGCGAGGCCGTAGGCGGCGCCGAGCTTGTCGGAACTGCGGAACACGACGACGAGCACGAGGCACGCGACCGCGAGCATCACGTTCACGAACGGCATGTAGATCTGTCCCTCGACGCTGCGCGACGTGTGCACGACTTTCAGGCGTGGCAGATAGCCGAGCTGCACGGCCTGCTGCGTCAGCGAGAACGCGCCGGTGATGAGGGCTTGCGACGCGATCACCGTCGCGACGGTCGCGAGCACGATCATCGGCATCAAGGCCCACGCCGGGAACAGCAAGTAGAACGGGCTCTTGAGCGCGTTCGGGTCGATCAGCGTCAGCGCGCCTTGGCCGTAGTAGTTCAGCAGCAGCGCGGGAAACACGCCGGCGTACCACGCCAGGCGAATCGCGCGGCGGCCGAAGTGCGCGAGATCGGCGAACATCGCCTCGACC
>JALZBE010000054.1 GCA_030947665.1 Vulcanimicrobiota bacterium
CGGCGAGCAGTGCGCGCAATCGCGCGAGCTCGTCCGCACCGGGATGCGCGGCGGTGCGCGTCACGCGCTGGAGATCGGCGACGTCGACTTCGTCGCGCAGCATGTCCTCCGGCATCGCGAGCACGACCGGCCCCGGCCGGCCGGACATCGCGACGTGAAACGCACGCGCGACCAGCTCCGGCACGCGGTGCGCGTCGTCGATCTGCGCAGCCCACTTCGCGAGCCCGCCGAACACCTGCGCGTAGTCGATCTCCTGAAACGCTTCGCGCCCTTGCATCCCGCGCGCGACTTGCCCGACGAACAAGATCATCGGCGTCGAGTCCTGGCGCGCGATGTGCACGCCGATGCTCGCGTGCGTCGCGCCCGGCGCGCGCGTGACGAAGGCGATCCCCGGCCGCCCGGTGAGCTTGCCGTATGCTTCGGCCATGTTCGCCGCCGCGGCTTCGTGACGGCACGAGATCACGCGAACCTCCGGCACGTCGTACAATGCGTCGAGCACGGCGATGTAGCTCTCGCCCGGCACGCAGAACACCGTGTCGATGTCGTTGATACGTAACGCGTCGACGATCGCGCGGCCGCCGGTTCGCTTCGCCATGAGCGCGGAGGTCCGTCGCGCACCGGAGCACGTCCTCCCCGGCGGCGCGGGCTTCGCCGCCTCGTTCGGCGGGAAGAAGCTACCATGTTCGTCTTTTTCAGCAACCGCATGGGCTGCGCGGGATCGTTGATCGTCTCCGCGGTGCTGACGCTCGTCGTCGTCATGCTGATGCGAGCGTGTAATCACGCCTAATCGTCCGATCCGCGCGCCGGCAGGCTGAACATCGGGTCCGTGCGCGAAAGCACGGCCTCCTATGTCAACCGCCAAGACCAACCGCCAATTCCGGCTCGCCGCGCGGCCCGTCGGGATGCCGAAACGCAGCGACTGGGAGCTCACCACCGAGGCCGTCCCCGAGCCCGGCGAAGGCCAGGTCCTCGTGCAGGTGCAGTATCTCTCGCTCGACCCCGCGATGCGCGGCTGGATGAACGAGGGCCGCTCCTACATCCCGCCCGTCGGGATCGGCGAGGTGATGCGCGCGGGCGGAGCCGGCCGCGTCGTCGCGAGCCGCCATCCGGGCTTTGCCGCGGGCGACTTCGTCACGGGAACGCCCGGGATTCAAGAGTACGCGGCGATGGCCGGCGATACGCTCACCAAAGTCGATCCGAGCGTGACGCCGCTGCCCGTGTACGTCAGCGTGCTGGGCATGACGGGGATGACCGCGTACTTCGGCCTGCTCGACGTGGGCAAGCCCGAACCGGGTCAGACGGTCGTCGTCTCCGGGGCGGCCGGGGCGGTCGGCATGATCGTCGGGCAGATCGCGAAGATCAAAGGCTGCCGCGTCGTCGGCATCGCGGGCGGCGCCGAAAAATGTAAATTCATCGTCGACGAGCTCGGGTTCGACGCCGCCGTGGATTACAAGTTGGAGAACGTGGCCAAAGCGCTGCGCGCGCAGTGCCCCAAAGGCATCGACGTGTACTTCGACAACGTCGGCGGCGACGTGCTCGACGCGTGCCTGGTGAACCTCGCGCGCCGCGCGCGCATCGTGATCTGCGGGGCGATCTCGCAATACAACGCCACCAGCAGCGTCAAAGGCCCGAGCAACTACATGATGCTGCTCGTCACGCGTTCGAGCATGGAAGGCTTCGTCGTGTTCGACTATGCCGACCGGTACGCCGAAGGCGCGCGCCAGCTCGCGCAGTGGCTGAAGGAAGGCCGCTTGAAGTCACGCGAGGACATCGTCACCGGCTTCGAGACGTTCCCCGAGACGCTGCTCAAGCTGTTCGCGGGCGAGAACACCGGCAAGCTGATCCTCGAGGTCGGCGCCGGTGAGTGACGCGCAGCCCGCAACGGGGCCTGGCCGGCTCGCCGGTAAGACGATTCTGATCACGGGCGGCGTGAGCGGGATCGGCCTCGCGACGATGCAGCGCGCGCTCGACCACGGCGCGCGGGTCGCGATCGCGGACATCGACGTAGCGGCCGGAAAAGTTCTCGCCGGCGAGACGCCGGGGGTGCACTTCGTGGAGCTCGACGTCACCAGCGACGCGAGCTGGGCGGCGGCGATCGACGACGTCGAATTGCACGTCGGCCCGATCGACGGCGTGGTCAACAGCGCGGGGATCTTCATCATCGGTGACATCGAGCGCATCTCGCTGGACGACTGGCACAAGACGCACGCCGTGAACCTCGACGGTGTGTTCCTGGGCTGCCGCCACGCGGTGCGCGCCATGAAAGCGCGCGGCGGCTCGATCGTCAACCTGTCGTCGGTGAGTGGGCTCGTCGGCGGGCACAACGTCGTCGCGTACAACGCGTCCAAAGGCGCGGTGCGGCTGCTGACCAAGTCCGTCGCGCTGCACTGCGCGAAAGAAAAATACGGCATCCGCTGCAACTCGGTCCACCCGACCTTTGTCGACACGCCGATGTACCGGCAGACCCTCGCCGCCGCGCGCGATCCGGAACGCATCCGCACGGCGCTGCTGTCGCAAGTACCGCTCGGGCGTCCCGCGCAGCCGCGCGAGATCGCGGACTTGATCGTGTACCTGCTCAGCGACGAGTCCGCATTCGTCACGGGCGCCGAGCTGGTGATCGACGGCGGCCTTACCGCCCAGTAGGCGCTACTTGCAGCCGTCCGCTATCGGGATGTTAACCAGAGCGAGCACGGGCTACCGCCCGGCGCGCGCCACGTAGGTGAACGTTCCGGACACCCACTCGCACGTGCTGCCGTCGCGCAGCACGAACGTCTCGCAGCCGTCCACCTCGGCGTTGAAGCCTTCGTTCTCCGCTTTGGTTCGCGGCCAGTCCACGTTGGGATCTTGCCGCGCCGCGTCGCGCGCCTTGACGTAGGAGAACTGCGACGACTTCGCGAGCGCGTTGAGCGCGCGCGCCAAGGTCTGCGCTTGCGTCACCGCGCGCGCTTGCGCGCCAGCGCGCGCTTGACCGCCGCGACGATCGCGCTCGCGCCCATACCGTACTCCTCGATCAGCTCCTGCGGCGAGCCGGACTGGCCGAACCGGTCGTGGACGCCGATGAACTCGATCGGCACCGGGTGCTTCTCGGCCAGAATCTCCGCGACGCGCGACCCCATGCCGCCCTGCACCTGGTGCTCCTCGACGGTGACGACCGCGCCGCAGTCCGCCGCGGCCGCGACGATCGCAGGCTCGTCCATCGGCTTGATCGTGTGATTGTTGACGACGCGGCACTGGATACCGTCCTTCGCCAGCTCCTCGGCGGCGATCAGCGCGGTGTAGACGAGGATGCCGCACGCGACGATCGCGACGTCGCCGCCGTCACGGAACGTCTGCGCCTTGCCAAGTTCGAACGGCGTGTTCTCGGTGGTCACGACCGCGCTTTCGGCGCGCCCGAACCGCAGGTACGTGGGACCGAACGTCCCGGCGACCGCGAGCGTCGCTTTGTGCGTTTGGTTGGAGTCGCACGGCACGACGACGATCATCTTGGGGATCACGCGCATGATGGCGATGTCTTCGATCGCCTGGTGCGTCGCGCCGTCGGGACCGACCGACACGCCCGCGTGCGCGCCGGCAATCTTCACGTTGGTCTCGTTGAGCGCCATCGTGGTGCGCACTTGCTCCCACGACCGTCCGGGATTGAACATCGCGTAGCTGGCGATGAATGGGATCTTCCCCATCGACGCGAGCCCGGCGGCCATCGCGACGAGCAACTGTTCGGCGACGCCGATCGCGACGTAGCGGTCGGGGAATTTCTTCTTGAACGCTTCCATGCGCACGGATTCCGATAGGTCGGCGCAGATCGCGATGACGTTCTCGTCGCGCTCGCCGGCCTCGATCAGCCCGGTGCCGAAGCCGTTGCGCGTCGGCACTTGCTTGACTGCGGCGGCGTCGGTGTAGTCGACGAGGTGCATCGTCTCGGACACGGAGTTCACGCTCGTGCTAGCCACGATTCGCAACGATCCTTTCGCGCTCGGCGAGCAGCTCGCGCAAGGCGATGTCCGCTTCGTCTTTCTTGGGCGGCTTGCCGTGCCACAGGTAGTCGCCTTCCATGAACGAGACGCCCTTGCCCGGCACGGTGTTGGCGATGATCACCTGCGGCTTGCCCTTCACCGTTTTCGCCTCGTCAAACGCGGCGACCAGCGCCGTCATGTCGTTGCCGTCGCACTCGATCACGTGCCAGTTGAAAGCGCGGTACTTGTCGGCGAGCGGCTCGAGCGGCATGATGTCTTCGGTGCTGCCGTCGATTTGGATGAAGTTGCGGTCGATGATGCACGTCAGGTTGTCGAGCTTGAACTTGGCGGCGGTCATCATCGCTTCCCAGTGCAGCCCGCACTGGTGCTCGCCGTCCGACGTGACCACGTACACGCGCCAGTCCGCGTGGTCGAGCTTCGCGCCCAGCGCCATGCCGGTGCCTTGCGCGAGGCCTTCACCGAGCGGTCCCGACGTGCTCTCCAGCGCCGGAAGCGACACGCGTTCCGGGTGCCCTTGCAGGCGCGTTCCGAACTTGCGCAGCGTCAGCAGCTCCTCGACCGGCAAGTAGCCCGCGTACGCCATCGCGCTGTACCGCACCGGCGCGATGTGCCCGCACGAGAGCAGCAGGCGGTCGCGGTCGGCCCATTCGGGGCGTTTCGGGTCGTGGCGCATCACGTGGAAGTACAGCGCCGTGAAGACGTCGGCCATGTCGAGCGAACCGGCCGAATGCCCCGACCCGGCCGCGACGAGCGAGCGAATGATGCCCTGGCGGACGTCGTTCGCGTGCGCTTGCAGTTCGGTCAGGCGCTCCGGAGAGAGAGATGCCATACAGGCGCATATCTCCGTTTCGCCGCCGGATTCCTCATGAGGACGCCCCTGCTTGCTCGCGACCGGTCAGACCGCCCGGCGGGCGAGGCCCGCAACCCAGCGATACATCGCGACGACGACGAGGACGAAGGCAATTCCGCCGATCCAGAGCGCCGCGAACTCGAAGCCGGGGCCGACGAGGTTGAGCGGTGCGTCTTTGTTCGTCGCGGTGATGATGCCTGACAGGATGACGCCGCCCAAGCTCTCACCGACGATGAAGCCGGATGCGAGCAATATGCCGAGCCGTTTGGCGACGTCGCCGTTTGGTTTCCCGGCCACCCAGTTGTTGTAGTATTTGCCGATGAACGCGCCGACGACGACCATGAACGTCACGGACATCGGGAGGTAGATGCCCAGCGCCACGGCGAGCGGCGGAAACTGACCGCGTTTCGTGCGGCGTAAGAACTCGTCGATGGCGACGATGACGAGCCCGATGCCGGCCCCGATCTCGATGAATCGCCACGGCAGGTCGCCGGTGATGACGCCTTGCGCGAGCGCCGAGATCAGCGTCGCCTGCGGCGCGGCCAGCGGTTGCGCAGTGATGCCCTTCATCGGCGAGCCTTGGAACCCGAACGCGTGGTTGATCATGTCGAGCAGCGACGGGATGACCAGCGAGCCGAAGATCACGCCGAAGATGAGCGCGACCTGCTGGCGCCACGGCGTGGCGCCGACGAGCTGGCCGGTCTTGAGGTCTTGCAGGTTGTCGTTGGAGATCGTCGCGATGTTGATGACGATCGCGGTGACGAACAGCGCGTACGCGACCAGCGCTTTCGCCGCATTGGGATCGCCCGGGTGCGCGAGCGCGACCAGCAGCAGCGAGGCGCCGAGGATGGTGAGGATCGCAAGACCCGAGACCGGTGAGTTGGACGACCCGATCAGCCCCGCCATGTATCCGCAGACGGCGGCGACGAGGATGCCGGCGATGACGATGTAGACGAGCGCAGCGATCACGAGCGGCACTGCCGCATTCGCGATCACACCGCCGCTCAGGAACGCGGCGAGCAGAACACCCAGCGGGATCAAGCAGCCCGCGCTGATGATCGCGACGATGTTGAACGGGATGTCGCGCTCGGTGATCGGCAGCTCCCCGTCCGCGTCCGCGCTGCGCGCGCGGGACGCCCGCAGCGACGACATCACGCCGCCGGCGACGGGGCCCGCGAGCCGGCCCAGCGACCAGATCGCGGCGACGCCGATCGCGCCCGCGCCGATGAAGCGCACGCGATGGCGGAAGACGTCGGTCACCGCGGCCCCGAGATCGGCGCCCGCGCCCGCGTGCATCGAGCTGAGGATCGGCATCAAGATGCCCCAGGCGAGCACGATCCCGGCGAGCATCGCAACGCCGACCGTCACGCCGACGAGATGCCCGACGCCGATCAGCGCGAGCGACAAGCCGATGTCCAGACCGGTGACCGCTTGGACCCCGGTGCGGAAATTGCGCTTGATCTCGCCCGCGAACACGTTCGTGGCGACGATCATGAACATCGCGAGGCTGACGACCGAGCTCCACACGATCGTGGCAAAGCCCGCCTTGTTCTCGGCGATCGCCGCCGGATCGGCGCCTTCGTGGCTGGTCGCGGCCGCGCCGACCCGCAGCACCTCGGCCGCCGCCACGCCTTCAGGATACGGCAGGTCGCTGCCGGTGACCATCGCGCGGCGCAACGGCACGCTGTACATGACCCCGAGGATCCCGCCGACCGCGCAGATCCCGAACGACTGCCAGAACGGGAAGCCCGTCCACCAGCCGACCATCACCAGCCCCGGCAGCACGAAGATGATCGACGACAGCGTCCCGGCCGCCGAGGCGATCGTCTGGACGATGTTGTTCTCCCAGATCGTCGAGTTCCGGAAGAACCGCAGGACCGCCATCGAGATCACGGCGGCCGGCAGCGAGGTCGCGAACGTGAGCCCCACCTTCAGTCCGAGGTAGACGTTGGCTGCGGTGAAGATCACCGTGATCAGGGCGCCGAGGATGATCCCTCGATAGGTGAGCTCGATTCGCTTCGCGGTGCGCGCGCTTACTGCCATGGCGCGCCGTTGCCGCTTGCACGGTCCGTATTCCTCCGCCGACCCGGCAAGCAGCCACCCGGCGTGCGCGGGCGAAACCGCCCCCGGCCGGGTTGGCCATATATCGAAAGGCAGGCCTCCGGAATCCGCCAAAACGGGCAGTCATGGCTTACGATCTGCGCGATTTTCTCATGCTTTCATACACCGAGCTCGAAGAGCTCAACCTGAAGGCGAAGCAACAGCGGAAAGACCGCGTGCCGAAGGACAAGATCGCGGAAGAGCGGCTCAAGTACCTCGCGGGCGAGAGCCGCATCAAGGCCGTGACGGTCCTGTTCAGCGACCTCGAAGGCCGCCTGCACATGCTCGACTACGACAAGAAGTTCTTGCTGAAGTCGGCCGACAACCTCACGTTCGACGGCTCGTCGATCCGCGGCTTCACCCCGCAGCGCGAGAGCGACCTGCGGTTGGTCCTCGACTGGAGCTCATTTTACTGGGCACCGGCCGACATTTTCGGCGCGGGTAAGGTGCTGGTGTTCGGCGACGTGCTCAACCGCGACAGCACGCCCTTCGACGCGGACATCCGCGGCATCCTCAAGCAGCTGTCCGACGAGCAGTACGACAAGCACGGCTACACGCTCAACGCGGCCAATGAGATCGAGGGCTTCGTGTTCAAAGGCGTGGACGCGGAGCAGTCGTATCACGAGCACGGCAAGTTCGAGTACGTCAACACCGGCGGCTACTACCACTCGCTGCCGGGCGACCCGCTGCGCGAGTTCATCGACACGGTGGCCGAAGTGCAGCGCGCGATGGGCTTCGAGAACGAGAAGGACCATCCCGAGGTGGCGCCCGCGCAGTTCGAGATCAACTACAGCTACGGCGAAGTGGTCGCAGCGGCGGACCAAATCCAGCTCTACAAGCTGATCTGCCGCCAAGTGGCGACGCGCCTGGGCATGACGGCGAGCTTCCTGCCCAAGCCGGTGGTCGGCGTGAACGGCAACGGCATGCACACCAACGTGTCGGTGACCAAGGGCGGCAAGAACATCTTTTGGGACAAGCACGGCAAAGAGAACCTCAGCGAGTTCGCGTGGAAGTTCGCGGACCGCATCCTCACCCACGGCAACGACATCTGTCTGCTGCTGAACGCGAGCGTCAACGCGTACCGGCGGCTCGACCCGCACTTCGAAGCGCCCAACCAGATCAAGGCGTCGGCGGTCGACCGCGGGTCGATGGTGCGCTTTCCGATCGGCAACGAGCGCAGCTCGCGGCTCGAGGTGCGGTCGGTCGCGCCGGACGCAAACCCGTACATGGTGATGCTGGCGGTGTTCAAGACCGGGCTCGACGGCGAGATCGGCGCCGACGTGCGCTCCGCGGAGAGCTATCTCCCCGACAACATCTACGATGCGCTCGAGAACTTCCGCAGCTCGACGTGGACGACGACGCTGCTGACCGCCGACGTCAAAGAACGCTACGCGGAGCTCAAGCAGGTCAGCGCCGACCGCTGCCCGCGCTCGCTGGGCACCTTCGTGAAAGCACAAGAAGTGCAGTACCACCACGAAGTCTACAACCAGTACCTCTGGAACTTGTTCTAGACGTTCGCTACGCCTCGCGCGGGGCGACGACGATGCAATCCGGGTGCGGCAGCGTGCCGCGCATGTAGCCCACGACGATCTGGGCCGCCAGCATGTTGGCTGCCGTCATCGCCTCGTGGGTGTACGCGGCCGTGTGCGGGGTGAGCACGACGTTCGTCAGGCCGATCAGCGGCGAGCCGGTGGGCGGCTCGCGTTCGAACACGTCGACCCCCGCGCCGCGCAGCTTGCCGGCACGCAGCGCATCCGCGAGCGCGGCTTCGTCGACGATGCCGCCGCGCGCCGTGTTGATCAGGATCGCGCCGTGCTTCAAGCGCGCGAATGCGGCCGGGCCGAGCAGCCCGCGCGTGGTGTCGTTGAGCGACGCGTTGACCGAGACGACGTCGGCCCGCGCGAGCAGTTCGTCGAGCGGGACGTATGCGATATCGTTGGCGCGCGCGAACTCGTCGTCGTGCACGGGATCCGTCGCGATGACCTGCATCGAGAAACCGCGCGCGCGGCGGGCGACGCCCTTGCCCACGCGACCTAGGCCGATGATGCCCAGCGTCTTCCCACGCAGCTCCGGTCCGATGAACGACTGCCACCGGCCTTCGGCGATGCTGCGGTTCGCGTCGACGACGTTGCGCGCCACGGCAAGCATCAGTGCGAAGACGTGATCGGCGACGGCGTGCTGGTTCGTGCCCGCCGCGATGGTGACGAGCACGCCGTGGTCGCGCGCGGCATCAAGGTCGATGCGTTCGAACCCCACGCCGCGGCGGGACACGACTTTGAGGTGCGGCGCACGTTCGAGCACGTCGCGCGTGACGTGGGCGGAGCCCGCGATGTACGCGTCCGCGTTTGCCAGCAGGGCGGCGAGCTCGTCGCCGCCGAGCTCGTAGTCGAAACGGGCGCCGCTGTACGGTGTCGTGATCAGCTCGCAGCCGGCGTCGCGCAGCAGCGCGGCGGCTTCGGGCGTGCCGTCGAATCCGCGCGCCGACGCCACCACGCGCCAGTCAGACGGCATCGAGCACCAGCGCTTCCAGCTTGGGATACACCGCCGTGCGCCCGCGCGGGTACGTCGTGGGAT
>JALZBE010000402.1 GCA_030947665.1 Vulcanimicrobiota bacterium
GCCTTGCGGCCCGCGGTGCTCGTGAGCTACTTCGCGACTTGCTCGTCGGTCGACGTCTCGTCGATCGAGAACGCGTACAGGTTTTCCTGGCTCGCGGCGTTTGCGACGAGCACGAGCGTCTTGGAGTCCGGCGTGACGACGACGCGCGTGACGTCGAGCCCGGTCGGGATGAAGCTGACGCGCTCGCGGATGTCGTCGAAGTCGATCCGCGTCGTCTTGGCCGCGGCGGCCGGCGACGGCGCCGGCGTCGCGACGAGCGACGGTTTCGGCGACGCGCTCGGCGGCGGCGTCGGAATCGCGCGCGCCGGCAGCTCGTTGCGCGTCGGGTCGTCGGGGAACAGCTTGCGGAACGTGTCTTCGCGGAAGCGCGGCGCGCGCGCGATCAAGTCGACTTGCGCGATCGTGCCGTTCTCGGTGCGCTGCGACGTGACCATGAACAGACGCGTGCCGTCCGGCGCCCAGGCGAGGGGTCCGCCGTTACCGTTGGGCAAGAACGTCACGGCGCGGGGCGTCCCCCCGGCCGTGCGCACGACGTACAGGTTGGTGAAGCCGCCGCGGTCCTGGTCGGCGTACGCGATCCAGTCGCCCGCCGGCGAAAACTCGATGTTGCCCAAGTCGCCGTACGGGCGGCGGTCCATGATGCCGTGCGCGACGATGCGGTCGGCGTGCGTGGCGGCGTCGAGCAGATGCAGCTCGCGCCCGTCGCGCACGTACGCCAGCGATTTGCCGTCGGGCGACCAGTGCGGGTAGTCGTCGTGATGACCGGCCGGCGTGACCACGTGCTGCGGGCCGTCCGGGAAGTCGAACGTCGCGATGGCCTGTTCGGTACCGCGATCGACGACGTACGCGATGCGCCGGCTGCCCGCCGCCCACACCGGCGTGTCGTACGCCGCGTCGTCGTGCGTCGTGACGAGCTGCGCTTCGCCGCCTTCCGACGCGCTCGCCGCGAAAACGCGGCCGCGCCCGACGAACGCGATCTTCTTGCCGTCGGGCGAGAGGCCGAGCGAGGTGAACCGGCTCGACTGCGTGACGTGGCGCTGCGTGAGCACCGCGGGCAAACCGCGCGGCACGATGGTGAGCTGGCGCGTCGTGCCCGTGTCGACGTCGTACGTCCAGATCTTCATCCCGCGCTCGAACGCGATCAGCTTGCCGTCGCGCGAGATCGACGGCCACAGCACGCGCCCGCCTTTGAGCGACGTCAGCTGGCGCAGGTGGCCGTCGGCGGCGTGCGCCCACAGCTGGTCGCTGCCGCCGCGGTCGGACGCGAAGTACAGCGTGCGGCCGTCGGGCGCCCACATCGGCCAGCGATTCTTCGCCGCGCCGGCGACGACGGTGTCGAACTGCCGTGCGCCGGGATGCGCGACGACGATCTCCGACTCGTCCATGTGGCTGTGGCCGCGCCGCGCCCAGTCGACGAAACCGTTGCGCACGAACGCGATGGATGCGCCGTCGGGCGACGGCGCCGGCGCGGTCGACATCACATAGTCTTCGTGCAGCACGCGCATCGGCGTGCCGCCGTCCGCCGCGACGCGGTACACGTCGCCGTCGTACGCGATGTTGTGCGACGACGACGAGAAGTACACGAAGCGCCCGTCGGCCGACCACGCGCTCACGTCGGGCAGCTGATCGTCGTGGGTGACGCGCCGCAGCGTGCCGCCGTCGAGCGTCAGCACGTAGATCCCGCTCGCGCCGGGCTGCGCCGACACGAACGCGAGCCGCTTTCCGTCGGGCGAGAACAACGGACGGCGCGCGGCGCCGCCCGTCGCCGCGAGCAGTCGCGCGGTGCCTCCCGCCGACGGAACGCTCCACACGTCACCGCCCGAGACGAACGCGATCTCGCCGTGATCGGGCGAAACCGACGGCTCGGAGAAACTGGAGGCGAGGTCGGACGCTACGTCAGCGGCGTTCGTTTGGCCCGGCAAGCCGGGGACGAGGCACGCGACGAGCGCCGCGACCGTGAGGGCGCGTCGAACGAGCATCCCGCGGCATTCGCACCCGAGGGGCCCGCGCCTCCGTATTCGTTCGGAGTTCGACGCTAGCGTGTCGGAGCGGCTCTAATAGTGCGTCCCAAAGTTGTGCCCGCAGTTGGTGCGCGCCGTTACCGCTTGCTCCTCCCAGCTTATCAAATGAGGCGCGCCGGACGGGATGGTCTCGCGCTAGAGCATCTCCGGCCGCACCGTGAAGATCAGGTCGTCGAGCGCCGCGAGTCGGCTCAGCATCGCCACCGCCGCGGGCAGTTCGTAGCGGAAGA
The DNA here is from genome assembly GCA_030947665.1 of Vulcanimicrobiota bacterium. Lineage (GTDB taxonomy): Bacteria > Vulcanimicrobiota > Vulcanimicrobiia > Vulcanimicrobiales > Vulcanimicrobiaceae > Vulcanimicrobium. Next base: position 2,252 of record JALZBE010000402.1, read on the forward strand.
AATACCGGCACGCCGCGAGCTTGCCGGCGGTGAAATCGTCGGGCGGCGCGGCGTCCGCGACGCGCGCTTGCACGAGCCAGCGCCACGCGATCGCGATCGTGCCGAACGCATCGAGATATGCCGTCGCTTCGGCAAGCGCGCGTTCGGGGCCGAGCTCGAGTTGCGCCGCGAGCAGCGTGCGCGTCACGCGCACGAGTTCCTCGGTCGCCGCGGCGAGCGCATCGGTTTCGGCGCGCAGCGATTCCACCGCGCGCGCGGCCTCGACGTCGCGCGCGATCGCGTCGACGAACACGCGCAATCCGGCGCCGTCGTGCAGGCGCACCTTGCGCCCGAGCAGGTCGAGGCCTTGAATTCCGGTCGTGCCTTCGTGGATCGGGTTGAGGCGCTGGTCGCGGAAGTGCCGCTCGACCGGGTATTCCGGCGAGTAGCCGTACCCGCCGAGCACTTGGATCGCGAGCGACGTCGACTCGATGCCGTGCTCCGACGGCCATGTCTTCGCGACCGGCGTCAGCACGTCGAGCAGCAGGTTCGCGTCGTCGCGCTCGCGCGCGCTTTGCGACGCAGCGGCCGTGTCGACGAGCCGCGCGCAGTACAGCACAAGGCCGAGACCGCCTTCGGCGATCGCTTTTTGGGCGAGCAGCATGCGGCGCACGTCCGCGTGCTCGACGATGGGCACCGGCGGCGAGAGCGGGTTCTTGTCGGTGAGGCGCCGGCCTTGCGGACGATCCTTCGCGTAGCCGAGCGCGTATTCGTACGCCGCGAGGTTGAGTGCCGCCGCGCCCGCGCCGACCGCGATGCGCGCCTCGTTCATCATGTGGAACATCTGGCGCATGCCGTCGTGGGGTGCGCCGACGAGATATCCGACACAGTCGTCGCGTTCGCCGAACGTGAGCACGGTGTTGACGACGCCGCGCTGGCCGAGCTTGTGGTTGAGCCCGGTGACGTGCACGTCGTTGCGCCGCGCCGGCCGGCCCTGCCCGTCGAGCACAAACTTCGGCACGATGAACAGCGAGATGCCTTTGACGCCGGGCGGTGCGTCGGGCAGTTTCGCGAGCACGAGGTTGACGATGTTCTCGGTGAGATCGTGCTCCGCCGCGGAGATCCACATCTTGCTGCCGGTCAGCCGGTAGGTGCCGTCGCCCGCGGGGACGGCATGCGTCGTGATGTCGCCCAGCGACGAGCCCGCCTGCGGCTCCGACAGCGCCATCGTCCCGAAGAACCGGCCTTCGATCATCGGCGTCATCCAGCGCTGGCGTTGCTCGTCGTCGCCGAACGCGGCGAGCAGATGCGCCGCGCCGATCGTCAGGAACGCGTACGCGTTCGCCGAGCCGTTCGCCGCGGTGAACACGATCGCGGCCGCCGACGACAGCGTCGACGGCAGTTGCAAGCCGCCGTCCGCGGTGAGAAACGTCGCGCCCATGAAGCCGGCCT
>JALZBE010000403.1 GCA_030947665.1 Vulcanimicrobiota bacterium
GTCTCCTCGCAGCTTGGCTCTAGTGAATCCGCCGGACGTGAAGGATCGCTGAAAATGTACGGTGTCGTTTAAGGACCGCGAACTCCGCGTCGTCTACGGTAGCGGCGAAGGGTTCGTCCGCGGTCGTGGATTGAAGTCGGCAGGGATCGCGTTCGGTAGTCCGAGTTGGACGTCGGTCGGCACGACGTCGATTGCCTTGCACCCGTAACCGCTCTGCTGCGGCAGCGTGCCGAGGATAGCATCGGGGACGACGACCTTGTCGATGGTCACCGGCGGACGGGCGCCCTGAAGGCGCGCGTCGTCGAACGCGTCCAACAGATCGGTGATCCCGCTTTGCGGTCCGTCCAGCGGGCCCCAGAACGGGCCATTGCCGAGGACGCTTTGTCCGATCGCGTTCGCGCGCAATTCGTCGGGCAGCAGCCCGAGCGGCTTGAGTCCGAAGAGTTCGTCCACGAACCGCACCACCGACGCCTGGTCGCCCGATGCGCTTTGCACGGAATGCTCCTTCGCGAACGGCGAGATGACGATGAGCGGAACGCGCGGCCCGTCGGTCAGCGGACCCTCGCCCGGCACCGTTTGGCGAACCTTCGGCGGGACGTGGTCGTAATCGCCTTCCGAATCGTCCCACGTCAAGATGATCGCGCTCTGCGACCAATACGGGCTGCGCGCGATGCGGTTGATGGTGTCGGCGACCATCGCCTCGCTGATCTGCGCGTCGGAATATCCCGGGTGGTCGTCGTCGCCGTTGAACGCGGCTTGCACTTTGGGGTCGGGATTGCCCGGCTTGAGCTTGAGGATGTTCTTGTAGCCGCCCTTGATGTAGTACAGCCCGCCTTCGGCCGGCAGCGCGCGCGTGTCGATCGCAGTTCGAAAGTCGTCGAGCCCGTGCAGGTGCGAACGCATCCGCGGATTGTTCGCGATGTAGCCGAAAAACGCGGGGCCGTTGTGGTGCGTGACGTACGACGCGTGGCGCCCCGCAGCGTCGGTCGGTCCGGCGTTGTCGTCGGTCGGTTCGCGGTTGTAGCCTTCCTCGTACCAACCCCACGGGACCGGCGAGCCCGCTCCCGTTTTCGCGATGTCGGCGATGTCCGCGAGGACGTCGGGAAGATCGTGTTGCGGATCGCGGTCGGCCTGCGTGACGTTCGCGACGTTGCGGCCTTCGAGCGTGAGCGGCAGGCTCGCGAACGTGAGGTTGATCTGGGTCTGGTAGAACGCCTGAGTCGTCGCGTTCACCGGCACCTTGTCGGCGGGCGGCGTGGTATCCGACGGCGATCCCCAGAACGGAGCATCGTCGTTGACCACCGGCACGCCGACGCCGGTGTCCCCGTTGCCCGCGACCTTGGCTTCCGGATGCAGCAGCGACTGGGTGATGCCCGTCTGCGCGGCGATGATGGCAAGGTTGCCCGGCGTGGACGGGCCCGTCATCTCTTGGAAGATGTGGTCGAACAAGACGAACCGGTTGGCGTAGTTCCACAGGATCGGGATGGTGTCGCAATCCTCGTGCGCCATCGCAAGCTCGCCCATCTGCTTCGCCATCAGCGACGGGTTGCCCGTCGGCGAAAACTTGCGTTCTTCGGTGACCGCGAACGCGTCCATCTTCGGCACGCCGTCGACGACGTGCATTTTCTGCACGATGCGCGAGTGCGCGTGGTCGATGTCGTCCGTATCGGCGGCGAACTGCGCCGGGCCGATGCGGAACGGCTTGATCGTCGTCATCGTGCCGTCGGTGTTGATGAGCGGCTGCTCGAACCCGGCGACGCTAGCGGGCACGTGCGAGTAGAGTCCTTCGGCGTTCGGAAACGTGCCGAAGTACGAATCGAACGAGCGGTTTTCTTGATAGATCACGAAGACGTACTTCACGGAGCGCTGAAGCAGCGCGAGCCGTTGCGCCGCCGACACCGGAGCATCGGCCGCCAGCACGGGACCGGCGAGCGTCGTGAAGAGCAGCGAAGCCGCGGCGCTCGCCGCGATGAGCGACCGGGTCGTCAAGGGCATCAAGACCTCCGTTCGATGCGCGGCGACTCGGGGTGAGCCACGCTCGGCGCTACGCCGAGCTGCGGGAGTCGCCCTTTCCGCCCCGCGGAAGGCGTTGACCGGTCGGGTCCGATCTGCTAAGGTGCTTTGCACATGACGACGCGCTCGGGGGTGGGCTTCGATTTCGTGCTTGGGCCGCTCGAGAGCGAGCTCATGGAGGCGGCTTGGTCGCTCGGCCGCTGGGCGTCGGTCGGGGACGTGCTCGAACGGCGAGAACGTTCCGGCGGCGCGCCGGCGACGTATTCGACGATCAAGAACGTCTTGGCCAACTTGCACGACAAAGGGCATTTACGGAAGCGGCCGGCCGGCAAGCAGAACGAGTTCATCCCGGCAGTGTCGCGAGACGAATTCGCGCGGCGTGCGGTCGGACGTGTCGTGGACCCCTTGCTGCGCAATCACCGCAACCCGCTGTTCGCGCATATCGTGGACGGACTGCTCGAGGACGACCAGGCCATCGCGGAGTTCGAAGCGCTCATCGCCGAACGGCGCAAGGCGAAGGCGAAGCCGGCGTGACGGATCTTGCGGCGTTCCTGAGCATGTGCGTGTCCAGCCCAGCGCTGCTGACGTCGGCGTGCGCGCTCGTCATCGTGCCCGCGCTCGCATGGCTGACGGTTCGTGCGCTGACACCGTCGTTGTTGCGCATGGCCGACGACCCCGGGTGGCAGTCGGCCCTTGCCGTAGCGGCGGCAGCGTTGCCGGGCGTGCTGTTTCTCACGATCGGGGCGGCGACGCTGCGCGGCGGGTGGGGTTCCGTGTGCCTTCAGTTTGCCAGCGGCCGCGCGCTCTACGGTGTCGTTGCCGCCGTGACCGCGTTCGGTCTCGTCCGCGCGCTCGCGCTCGCGGTTCGGCGCTGGCACGAGGTCTGGCGGCTCGTTCGCGCGTCGTCGGCACCGTCCGCGCGCGTGCGGCTCGCGGGGGATCGCGCGGGCGTGCGGGTTCGCGAGGTGTATTCGACGGGCCCCGTCGTCGTGCTCGCAGGGTTTTTCCGTCCCGTCGTCTTCGTGTCGACGGAGGCGCTGATTCGCGTAAACGATGCCGAGCTGCTCGCCGCGATCCGGCACGAAGCTGCGCACGCGCAACGCCGCGACCTCGTGTGCGCAGCGATCGTCACGTTCATCGCCGACGTCGTGCCGCTCCCCGTCGGCGCGTTGATCGCGCTGCATCACCGTGCGCGCGAGTTCGCAGCAGACGCGCACGCTGCGCGGATCGCCGATCCATGCGATCTCGCCTCGGCGTTGTTGGCCCTCGCGCGCCCGGCGAAGATCGCGAGCGGCATCGCCGCGTTCGCCGCGGCCGGCACCGTCCACGACCGGTTGGGCGCGCTGCTGTCGCCGAGTTCACCGGCGCCCTCACGCGTGCGCCGTACGCTGTTGGCCGGAGCGCTCGCGGTCACGTTCGTGTCGGGCGCAGCGCCCGTGCTGGTCGCCGTTGCGCTCGGCTTCACGTGTTCGACGGCGATGCCGATGTGAGGCGTCTCTTTTTTTGCGCGGTCCTGCTAAGCTGCTTTGCACTTGCGCCGCCGGCGACGGTCGCTTCGCCGATGGTCGCGCAGATCGGATCCGCGCGCGCAACGCTGACCTTATCGCCCGATCCGCCCGCAACCGGTCGCGTGCATGGGATCGTGACGGTGGACGGCGCCGGTA
>JALZBE010000404.1 GCA_030947665.1 Vulcanimicrobiota bacterium
CACGTCGCCCAACCGCACCGACGCATCGATGACGGGCTTCACCTACACCGACAGCCGCACGGGCGCGCTCACGTACTACACGTCCAGCGGCGGCGAGTACAACTCGAAAGCGGCTGAGGACGCGGTCGGCGGGAACCCGATCATCAAGCAAGGTCGCCTGCTCCCCACCCAACCGGTATTGTACGTGCTGTTCGGGCAGAATACGTGGGTGGTGCCCGCCGTCGCCGACAACGGAAAGTTCCAGACGCTCGCGCTCGTGCAAGCGGCCGGCGGCCACGTCGTCGTTGGCAGCTCCGTCGCGTCGTCGCCCGCGGAGGACGCCTTTGCGTCGTACCGCGGGTTCTTGGGCGACCGCTCCGTCGGCGGCGCGAGCACGCCGCGAGTAAACGGAACGATCGACCGCTTCGCGTACGCCGCCGGGCGCGTGTGGTTCACGCTGCGCGACCGCCGCGGTGTGTTCACGATCGTCGATCCCGCCGGGCCCGACGTGCTGCTCGCGCGCTCGGGCGACAAGGTGAGCTTCGAGACGACGCGTGACGAGAGCGGCGCGCAGCTCGTGCGCGGTTTCACCGACGCATCCATCGCGCGATGAGGCTGTTGCACGCGCGGCGCGTCACGCTCGCGCCCGTCGACGGCCGCAACGCGCGCGAGCTCTGGGAAGTGCTCAACGCGCCCGACCTGCGCAAGTATCAGGACATCCCGCGCGTACGCCCGGAGGAATTCGAGCGCCAAGTCCGCACTCGCCCCAAGCAACTGCGTGGCGGCGCGACGGGACGCTTCGAGTGGCTGCTCAAAGCCGGCGAACCGCAAGCGGCGATCGGCTGGATCTCGCTGCGCGTGAACGATCGCACGCCGCGCATCGGCGAGGTCGGCTACAGCCTGCTGATGGACGCGCGCGGCAAGGGTTACGCGAGCGAGGCGCTCGGCGCGGTGATCGACGAAGCGTTCGAGAGCGGCGAGCTCGACGAGGTGCAAGCCTGCATCGTACCCGACAACGGCGCATCGCGCTCCGTGCTGGACCGGACGGGATTTCGCGAGGAACGGCTGCTGCGCAGCGGCGCGGTGATCCGCGGTCGCCACGTCGACGTGCTGCTGTTCACGCTAACGCGCGAAAGCTGGGCCCGCGCCCGCCGCGCAGGGCTGGCGCGCACCGGCAGCGGCTGACGGTAGCGCCGGCGCGTTAGTTGCCGGCGCGCGCCGTGCGGCTCGGGCCCAGCCAGCGGTTGAGCCAGTCGACCATTTCCGCGAGCACGGTTTCGACGCTCTCGCGGCCGAGATAGCCGTGCGCTTCGTACGGCAGCATGACCAGCCGCGCCGTGCCGCCGTTGCCTTGGATCGCCGCGTATAAGCGTTCGGACTGGATCGGGAACGTGCCGGTGTTATCGTCGGCCATGCCGTGGATGAGCAGGATCGGATCCTTGATCGCGTTCGCGTACGTGAACGGCGACATCTTGGTGTAGAGATCCGTCGCTTCCCAGTAGCTGCGTTTTTCGCTCTGGAACCCGAACGGCGTCAAGGTTCGGTTGTACGCGCCGCTGCGCGCGATCCCGGCTTTGAACAAGCGCGTGTGCGCGAGCAGGTTCGCGGTCATGAACGCGCCGTACGAATGGCCGCCGACCGCGACGCGGTCGGGGTCGGTGACGCCGATGCGCACCGCTTCGTCGATCGCCGCCTTCGCGTCGGCCGTGAGCTGCTCGACGTAGGTGTCGTTGACGATCTTCGGGTCGCCGACGATCGGCATCGACGCGTTGTCGAGCACCGCGTAGCCGGCGAGTGTCATGAAGAGCTCTGACGGCCCGCCGACGGTGACGAACGTCTGCGTCGTGTTCGTGTTCTGTGAGGCCGTGCCGCGGTCGAAAAACTCCAGCGGGTACGCCCACACGAACGTCGGCAGGCGCGTGCCTTCCTTCCAGCCCGGCGGCGTGTAGAGCGTGAACGACATCGTGACGCCGTCGGGGCGCTTGTACGTGACGAGTCGCCGGCCGATCGCGCGCAGCTGAGGCACCGGATCGGCAAACGCGGTCAGCGCGCGTAGCGCACCGGTCGCGCGCGTGCGCACGAAGTAATTCGGCGGATCGGTCGGGGACTGGCGCTGCGTGAGGATGCGCGACGCGTCGGCGTCGAGCGGCGTGATCGGCGTCTCGAGCGGGGCGAGCTCCGAGCGGAACACGCGCGTCTTCTCGTTCGTGCGCAGGTCGAGCCGATCGAGGAACGGGCGGCGGCCGTCGGGGCCGTAGCCCACGCCGCGCAGCCAAATCGCGTCGCCGTTGTGCTCGACCGCAAGGTCGCCGTTCGCCGCGGTGTCATAGACCGGCGTGCCCGGGTCGTTGTAGTAGTCGCCGTCGCGCAGCGTGCCGAGCACGCGCGGTGCGGCGACGGCGCTGCGGCCGTCGAACCCGGTCGCGTCGGCGAGCAACGTCGTGCGGGTGCGCGTCGCGCTGTCGTAGGTCGACACCAGCGCGCGCTCGTCGCGGTCCAGCCAGGTCACGTCGTACGTGCGCGCGGCGGTGCGCGCGAGCTCGACCGGCGTTTCGCTGAACGGCGCCCGCAACATGAGAATGCGGTCGCGCGATGTGGCCTCACGGCGCGGATCGCCGTTGTCGAGCGCTTCCGCCCACGCGAGCGTCGCGGGCGACGACGGCTTCCACGCGACGTCGCGCGGTCCGCTCGGGACGCCGTCGGCGGGGACGCGGTCGGCGAGCGGCAGATCGGCGATCGTCTTCACGTGCGCGCCGTGCGCATCGAGCACGTCGACGGCCTGCGGGAAGCGCTGGTGGGGGAAGAGGTACGAGAACGGCGCGTGCACGCGCTCGGCGAGCAGATACCGTCCGTCCGGCGACGGCGCGACGTGGGTGTAGATCCCGCGCGCCGGCGTGCGTACGACGCCGTTGCCGTTGCGCGCGTCGACCAGCACGATGCGTGACGTACCATAGTACGCGAACAGCGCTTCGTCGTGCGCGTTGGCGAGCATATCTTCGTACGTCACGATCTGGCCGGCGGCACCGGCCGTCTCTTGCACAGCCGGCCCGTTCGCGACACCCGGCGCGGGCGGCGGGCCGGTGCGGTCGACCGCGCGCACGACCACGTGCGCACCGTCCGGCAGCCAGCGCACCGCGTCGCGGAACACGTCGTTGACGGCGAGGTTCGCGACGCGCGCCGCGCGCGCGGTCGAGGTCGTGCCGAGCCACAGCTCGGTGCCGTGCGACGTCGCGTTGGTCACCGCGAAGCGCGAGCCGTCGGGCGAAAATTTCAGCGCGGTCACGTGCGTGCCGGCGGGGAGCGCGACGCGCGTGACGCGGCCGTCGGACACGCGTTCGAACGCCAGCGACGTCATCGCCGGGGCGTGGTGGATGCCGTTCGTCACCGGGTCGATGCGCAGTCCGGCCAGCCGCAGCATCGGCCGCGCGAGGTCGGCCACGGGCGGATACCGCAGCGGCGTCTCGATCGCGATGACGTCGCGGTGCGGCGCGACCACGACGACGGGGATCGGCGGCGCCTTCAGCACGGCCTCGATCGCCGGCACCGGGGTGCGGTAGCGAGTCGCGTCGGCGAACGCCGGTGCGGTGAGGGAACCGCACAGGGCGGCGGCGAGAAGAAGACAGCGCGCGAGCATGCGCGGCCGGTTCGGTGCGGCGGGAGGGCGTCCTACGCGGGCAGGCGAGCTAGGTC
>JALZBE010000405.1 GCA_030947665.1 Vulcanimicrobiota bacterium
CCCCGCTGCAGTCGCCGCCGCTCCGGTCGCCGGCGCGTCCCCGCGGCCCGGTGAGAGCCCGCGGCCGAACCGTGGCGGCAACCGCGGCAGCGCGCTCTACTACGCCCCGAACCTCGGATTGTTCGTCGTGCGGCCGCCGGACCTCGGAACCGGCGGGGGGAGCGTCAAACAGTAGCACGATGGCCGCTGCAACGCACCGCGTCGTCGTGATCGACGACGAGCGCCACCTCCGCGACCTGCTCGAACTTGGCCTCGCGGAGGACGGCTTCGAGGTGCGCAGTGCGCCCGACGGGCGGACCGGGCTGCAGCTCGTGCGCGATTGGCGCCCCGACGCGATCGTGCTCGACGTGATGCTGCCGTTCATCGACGGCCTCGAACTGCTGCCGATGCTGCGCCGCATCACCGAGGCGCCGATCCTGATGCTCAGCGCGAAGTCCGACACCGACGACCGCATCACCGGCTTGCGGCGCGGCGCCGACGACTACATCCCCAAACCGTTCGAGATGTCGGAGCTCGTCGCGCGGCTCTACTCCGCGTTGCGCCGGCCGCGGCTCGAGCAGCCGTCGATCGTGTCGTACTCCGATCTCACGATCGACCTCGACCGCCGGGACGTCAAACGCGGCGAACACCGCGTCGAGCTGTCGGCGCGCGAATACGCGCTGCTGCTCACGTTCGTGCGCAATCCGGAACGCGTTTTCACACGTGACCAATTGCTCGATCTGGTGTGGGGCACGGATCGCGACGTCGGTCCTGGTGCGGTCGAGACGTACGTATCGTACCTGCGCGCTAAGATCGACGCGGGTTTCGAGCCGAAGCTGATCCGCACCATCCGCGGCGCGGGCTACGCGCTGCGCGTGCATTAACGACGACCGGATGTTCACCAGCTTCGCGCGGCGGCTGACGTCCTGGTACGTCGCGGCCGCCGTCGCGCTGGTGTTGGTCGTGTCGATCGCGGCCGCGGTGGTCGCGATGTCGTTCTACGCGCGCATCGTCGGTGATGGGATCAGCGACGGCGCCCGCGAGGCCGCCGCCTTCGCCGCGCGCGCGGCGGTTCGCCACGAAACGTTCGAGGAGGCCGCGCTCGAGCTGGAGCGCCGCGATCACCGGACCGGCGTTCGGATGTACGCGACGCGCCGCCCCCCGCCGCCGGAGGGGGTGCCCGGCCAACCGCACGTCGCGCCGATCCCATACACCGTCGTCGACGGCCGCGTGGAGCACAAAGACGTCCGCACCCTGCGCTTCGCGGGACCGCGGCTCGGGCTCGCGCTCTCGACGGCGTTCGGCACACGGCCGCAGCGCATCGAGTTCTTGGACGGCGATCTCCAGCTGTTCGCGGCGCCTGAGGTTTTTCAGCGGATCGCGCTGTGGCTGCTTGTCGGCGTGATCCTCGTCAGCGTCGGCGCCGGCGTGCTCGCGTGGTTCGGCGGGCGTTTCATCACCCTTCAAGTGCTGCGACCGCTGATCGAGGTCACGCACGCGCTGCAGCGCTTCGCCGCGCGCGACTTCCGTCCGCAGCCGATCGCGGTCGCGGGCAAGAGCGAGTTCGACGCGATCGCGCTCGCGTACAACGCGGCGGCATCGCAAGTCGCGGCGGCATTTGCGGAGCGCCAGCAGGCGGAGACGCAGATGCGCCAGTTCGTCGCCGACGCCGGCCACGAGCTGCGCACGCCGCTCACGATCGTACTCGGCTACATCGACTTGCTACGGCGCCGCGCCGACGCGGGCGACGACCGCTCGCGCCGCATCTTCTCGGCGATCGGGATCGAGGGGGCCCGCATGCGCACGCTCATCGACAACCTCGTGCTGCTCGCGCGCATGGAAGGCGAGGACGTCCGGCCGCCCGAGCCGTTCGAACTTCGCCCGCTGCTCGAAGAGATCGTCGACGCGCGCCGGCTGCTGCAGCCCGGCTTACCGATTACGCTGGACTGCACGGTCGATGCGACAGTGATCGGCAACCTCACCGAGATTCAGGAAGCGATCGCGAACGTCATCGACAACGCGATCAAGTATGCGCCCGGCGCGTCGATCGGCATCCTCGCCGACGCCGTCGACGGCGGCGTCGAGATCACGATCGCGGATCAGGGGCCGGGGATCCACGCCGACGACCGCGCGTCGATCTTCGACCGGTTCTTCCGCGGCGCGACGCGCGGCGAGGTGGAGGGCTCCGGGCTGGGGCTCGCGATCGCCAAGCGAGCCGTCGAGCGCGCGGGCGGGACGTTGGTGCTGACGAATTCTTCACCGGCCGGGACGACGTTTACGCTGCGCTTGCGCGCCGATCATGTGCGGCGGCGGGAAGCGCGCCCGACGCGCGCATGATCGCCGCAACTCGGTAGGTGCAAGCGCAGTCCAACCAACCCCTTGACCCGCGTGCGATGCCGTCTTTTCGGGCACATGGTTTGTATGAGTGACCTCGGAACGACCCAAGATCCAACGATCCGTTACGATTCGTCCGCGCACGAGGGGACCGGCGAGAACGAACGGCACTCGATCCAAACCTACGTCAGCGACATGCTGGCGCTCGAGCGCCACATCGCACAACCGCTGCAGCGTCAGCTCGACATGGACGACACGAAGAAATTTCCCGGCGCGCTGGCGGTGATCACCGGCCTCAAGGGCCTTACCGACTCACACGTCACCGCGCTCGAGCAGTGTCTCGAACAGCTCGGCGGCCACGCGGCGAGCCCGGTCAAATCGGCGTGGAGCAGCTTGCTCGGTGCCGGCGCCGCGGCGATCGACAGCGTGCGCAAGACCAAAGTTTCGAAGAATCTGCGCGACGACTACACGGCGCTGAGCCTCGCGACGATCAGTTACACGATGCTCTACACGACGACCGTCGGACTCGGCGACACTGCGACCGCGGACCTCGCGAAGCGCCACCTCGCGGACTACGCGCAAGTCATCATGACGATCAACCAGGCGATCCCGGAAGTCGTGCTGACCGAGCTGCAAATCGACGGCCAGAACGTCCAGGCGGGCGCCGGCGACCTGATCCGCAAGACGACCAACGAGATCTGGAAGAGCCAGAGCAGCACCGTCACCGGCGGCTGATCCGCGCGGGGTAGTTCAACGGGCCGGATACATCGTATCCGGCCCGTTTTTTCATGCGTCATGGAGACGCGGCTGTGACCATCTCACGAATACGAGGGTGGTCGACGTCCTGGGTCTTCATCCAGGTCTCGATATCGGGAATCGCGGCGCCGGTGCGGAATAGCCAGTAGTAGGTGGTCATGTCGCCGAGGTAAGCGAAGCGTTTTTGGGTGTCGCGGCGGAGCGCGTCGTAGCTCGCGAACGACGTCTGGTACGCGCGGATCGAGCCGAACTCTCGCTCGATCGCTAACAGCACGCGCGCGTTGCGGATCGTGCCTTCGATCTTTGCGCGCGAGTGGACGATGTCGGCGGCTTGCATCAAGCGGGTGACTGCGGCCTCGTCATACGCGGCGATTTTCTCGACGTCGAATTCGTCAAACTCCGCCATGTAGCGGTCCCAGCGCGCGTCGATGAACGCCCATGACAAGCCCGCCTGAAAGATCGCTCGCGTGATGATCGCGAGGTGATCGCTCAATGCCGGGTTCTCGACGACGCGCGGGATCCGGTCCGGCGGCGTCGGGCGGACGAGCGCTTTGACCGGCGGCGCTTTCTTCTTCGCTGCTTTCTTCCGCGCGCCCGA
>JALZBE010000406.1 GCA_030947665.1 Vulcanimicrobiota bacterium
CCACGCCAACGCCACCTCAATGCGACCTGGCAGCCAATGGAAAGTGTTACAAACGAATCGTCGACCAAACGACGCAGGCGTTTTATAAATATGTGCTTCCGGATTACCAATGCGATTTGAACTCCTGTTCGTACATCGACTCGATAAGGCAAATAGTGCTCGACCCGACGTACGCAGTTCTAGCGCCTGTTCCACCGCGAAGCCCAGATTCTGAATTGCTGTTCAAAATCAACGCGATAAAAAGTGTCACTAAAGAATGCGAACCTTTTTCCGCCTTTGCATCCATATCCGCGTTTAATTCGATCCCATGGAGTGGGTCGGTGATCGGGGGACCGAGCATAGCGCCTCTCGGGCTTGGAGAGCCATCGATATACGCCACTGTTAATCATTTCACAGTCGGCGGCACCACAACTGGCTCCTTTCTTGATTCAACTGATCCGTGGTCGTCGACGAACCTTGAAGACTTCTCTATAGCGGTAGCATATCGTCTCATCGGCTCACCCTCCACCTCGACGTATTCATCAGAAAATGCAACCCGAAATTCGTATGTACAATGGTATCCTGATTTCCCGGGCTGCGATGCAGCGGGAGATCCAAATTCCCTTGGCCGAGAGTTTGGAATTTCGGGCGCGGTATTAGAATTCGAGATTTACCAAGCAGAACCATAACGAAAAAAGCAGAGCTGCCGTAGCAGCCCTGCTTTAGTGTCCGTAAAGGTGGGGCTTAGAATCCGAAGCCCAGCGTTTGTTCGACCACCGGAACGAGGTTCAGCCCGCCGGCTGGGGCGTCGATTGCATAAAGCTGCACAACGTACGGCTGTCCCGCAGGTTGATTAGGTGCCGGGACTGATGTGATCGGGACTACCGTGCCTGCCGGGACGCCCGCTCCGTCGTAGAAGCCCGCCGGTACGAAATTGATGGAGGACTGAACGTTGCCGTTGATGATGGTTGCGTTCGTCGGCGACTTCTTCGGTGCGGCAATGCCTTGAGCTCCGGTCAGGTTCGTCGGGACGGTGCATGGGGCGACGGTTGTCGTGCAGTAGCCGAAGCCGACGCCATTGGCTTTGCCGGTGCTGAACACGGGTGCGGCGTTGTGCGAGATCACTTCGTTGCCGGCCGGCGCGACTGCGAAGCTGGGCTCGCCGTAGACGTAAATCCCGAGCGTGCCGCTCGCACTGGTACCGCCAAGCACGATCGTCTCGCGCAGAGGATTCGTGCCGACGCCCGGACCGATGGTCGACACCACGATCGGTGACGTACCGAGGTACGGTCCGGGAGCAGTCGGGCATTCGAGGCCCTGCTGCCCCGATCCGAGGAAAGGATACACCGCGACCGTGTGCGTGATGCCGCCGGCGATCGCGTAAAGTACCGGCGACGCAGTACCGTATGAAACTGTCGGATTGAGCACGCCGAACGGAATGTTGTCGATGCAGACGTCGACGGTCCCCGACGGCGGCGGGCCGCCGAACGTGCTGAACAAGTCGGGTGAGCCCTGGATGAAGCGCAGCAGCGCCGTGGTGTTTGAACCGGACTGGAACTGGCCCTGGGAGCCGCCGGCGTTGTTGGGCGGGCCTGCGAACGGCAGTGCGCCGCCGCTCCCGTTCGAGCAGGCGGCCATGCCGACGGCGAACGCGCCGAGGACGGCCAGGCGGGCGAGCAGACTACGCATGCGTCGAGTGACCTCTCAGGGAGCCGAAAGCGAGCGGCGACGCGGGGCCCCAAAGCGGCCCGCGTTCGTGCGCGACGTTGGATTGAACGGAATCCGAATCCTCCGATTGGTCACCGGCGCGAGGCGAGCCGCCCCGCCAATTCGGCGGTCAAGAGTTCGATAAGCGCCCGCGGATCGTCGGCTTGGCCTGTCACCACGCGTTCGAAGCCCCGCACGGCGGCCTCGTACCCCACGCGTGCCCGCCGCTCGCCGACCCGCCGCGCGATGGGCCGAAGCACCCGCTCCCGCCAGCGGTGCCGGGGCGGGAGCTCGCCGCCGCCCGGCCGTGCGAGCTCCCAGAGCAGCGCGAACTCCTCGGCGAGCATCTTGGTCAGCGGCACGGCCGCGCCGCGCGGGTCATTCGCGAACAGCTCGAACGCGATCGCGAGCGCGTCGGCGCTGCGGCCCTCCACCACCGCCGCGGCGTACTGCCAGGCCTTGGGGTCTTCGATGCTCAGGCTCTCGCGCTCCAGGTCAGCCATCGTGATCGTGCCGCCGCCCAGCGCGAGCTTCTCGAGGTCGTTCTGGATCGCGCCGAGGTCGCCGTCGCCGTCCGCCATCACCGCGACCACCCGCGGCTGCGCCTTTGCGCCCAACCGCTGCAGCGTCTCGCGGATGAAGCGCTCGCGCACGTCGGCGTTCGGCGTGGTGTCGATGCGCAGCGCCTTGCGCCCCGCGAGCTGGCCGTAGGGTTCGGGCTTCGTCTTTTTGCCGGGCGCGAACAAGTCTTCGAGCACGAGCGTGTTGCCCGCCGGGACGTTCTCGGCGACCGCCCACAGATCGCGCCGCGGCTGCGCGCGCAACCGGTGGCAGTTGCGCACGACGACGACGCGCCGGTCGGCCAGAAACGGCATCGCGTTGACGGCGTCGCCCGCGGATCGGCCGATCGAATCGGATTCCGGGCCGTCGAGCACGTCGCAGTTCAGCGCGCGCATGTCCGGCGGGAGCAATCGGTCGAGCACCGCGTCGAGCGCGCGCTGCGCGAGGATCGCGTCCTCGCCTTCGATGATCACGAGCCCGTCGATCTTCGGGCTCTTGTCGGCGAACTCGTAGTACTTCACGCGACGGGCAACGGGAGGCGCGGGCGGTGCTCGAGGTCGGCGATGCTGTCGGCGTAGGGCGGCGCGAGCACGCCGTACTCGGTGATGAAGCCGGTGACGAGACGGCCCGGCGTCACGTCGAACGCCGGATTGTACACGGCGTCGCCGTCCGCGATGCGCACTTCGTCGGCCGCGCGCTCTTCGATCGGGATCTGCTCGCCGGAGTCGAGCGCGAAATCGAACGTGGAGCGCGGCGCCGCGACGTAAAAGGGGATGCCGTGGTGCGCGGCAGCGATCGCGACGCCGTAGGTGCCGATCTTGTTTGCGGTATCGCCGTTGCGCGCGATGCGATCCGCGCCCACGACGACGGCACGCACCCCTTTGCGCTGCATCGTGATCGCGGCGGCGCTGTCGACGATGAGCGTGCACGGCACTCCCGCCTCGCGCAGCTCGAACATCGTGAGGCGCGCGCCTTGCAAGAGCGGACGCGTTTCGTCGACGAACACGTGCAGCGCCTTGCCGGCGCGGTGCGCGGCGACAAAGCAGCCCAGCGCCGTGCCGTCGCCGCCCGTGGCGATCGGGCCGGTGTTGCAATGCGTCAGCACGTTCCCCTGCGCCGGAAACAGTTCCACCGACACCTCGCCGATGCGCTGGTCGACGTCGCGCTGCTCGTCGTGGATGCGACGCGCTTCGGCGAGCTCGTCACCGCGCGCGGCGAGCACGCGGTCGACCGCCCACGCCAGGTTCACCGCGGTCGGCCGCGCGGCGCGGATCAGTCCGGCGGCGCGTTCGTACTCCGCGCGGTCGGCGGCATACAGGCGTGCGGCGAGCGCGACACCGTAGGCGCCGAAGATGCCGATCGCCGGCGCGCCGCGCACCGCGAGCGTACGAATCGCGTCCACGACGGCGTCGACGCTCGT
>JALZBE010000407.1 GCA_030947665.1 Vulcanimicrobiota bacterium
GCTGGACCCGATCGGCGACGCGCTGCACGAGACGTCGCTGCCCTCCGGGATGCATGCCATCGCCGCCCGGGTCGGCCAGTACGACGAGCTGCGCGCCGACTTGGCGACGACGCTCGTCGACGAGCCGCCCGCGACGCTCGCGGACGGCGGCGTGATCCGCGGCGAAGCAAGTCCGGATCTCGCCGAGTGCGTCGCGCTGCGCGGCGACGCGCGCGCGCGCATCGCCGCGCTCGAAGAGCGCGAGCGCGAGCGCAGCGGCATCAAGTCCCTCAAAGTGAAGTACGCGTCGGCGTTCGGCTACGCGATCGAAGTGCCTAAGGCGCAGATCGCCAACGTGCCGGCGGACTACACGCGCAAGCAGACGCTGGCGAACGGCGAGCGCTACGTGACGCCGGAGCTGCGCGAGCTCGACGTCGCGATCGCGTCGGCGGAGTCGCGCCAGTTGCGCCTAGAGCAGGCGCTCTACGAAAATCTCGTCGAGCGGATCGCCGAGCGCGTCGACGACTTGCTCGCAACCGCCGACGCGCTGGCGGAGCTCGATGCATACTGCTCGCTCGCGCAAGTCGCCGGCGAGCGCGGCTACGTGCGCCCGTCGTTCGCCGAGGACAGCACGGTCGAGATCGTCGACGGCCGGCATCCCGTGATGGAAGCGCTGCTCGGCTCGTCGTTCGTCCCCAACGACTTGCGGCTGGGCACCGAGCGCGCGCGCTTCATCCTGCTCACCGGGCCGAACATGGGCGGCAAGTCGACGTACCTGCGCCAGACGGCGCTGCTCGTGGTCCTCGCGCAGATCGGCTCGTTCGTGCCCGCGCGCGCGGCGAAGCTCGGCATCGTCGACCGCATCTTCACGCGCATCGGCGCCGGCGACGACCTCGCATCGGGGCAGTCGACGTTCTACATCGAGATGGCGGAAGCGGCGAACATCCTGCGCCGCGCGACCGACCGCAGCTTGCTGCTGATCGACGAGATCGGGCGCGGGACCGGCACCGTCGACGGGCTCGCGATCGCGCAAGCGATCTGCGAGTATTTGCTCGAACGCGAGTCGCGCGCGCCGATGGCGCTGTTCGCAACGCATTTCCACGAGCTCGTCTTCCTGTCGGACCGGTGGCCGCTCGTCGAGAACTTCCACATCACCGCCGTCGAGAGCACGAAAGGCGGCGCGCCCGTGTTCTCGCACCGCGTGCTGCCGGGCTCGTCGTCGCGTTCGTTCGGGATCGAGGTCGCGCGCATGGCGGGCCTGCCGCCCGCGGTCGTCGCACGAGCGAGAGAGATCGCCGAAGTGCTCGAAGGCCGGCCGACCCTCGAAGTCGCGGTGCCGCTGCGCGGCAAGCTCGCGAAGCCCGCCGTGATCGAGCAGCCGCTGCTGTTCGACATGTGATATGGCGCGCGTCAGCGCAGCAGCTTGTGGTAGAAGACGGCGTCTTCGAAGGCGCCGCCGGCGTTCTTCCCGGCATTCGGCACGACGCCCGTGCGCTCATAGTCCAGCGCGCGGTACAGCGCTTCGGCCGGTTCGCCCGGCGACGTCTCGAGCAACAGCACCTCGATGCCGCGCACGAACGCGTCGTCTTCGAGCTCGTCGAGCAGCGCGCGCCCGATCCCGCGCCGCCGCCACGCGCGCAGCACGATCAGCTTCTCCACCTCGGCGCGATGGCGCGTCGTCGGGAAATGCCCGCGCTCGCGCTGCACGGCGCCGACCAGATCGTCGCCCGCGAACGCGGCGAACAGCGCGCAGTCGTCGCCGTCGAAGCGCGGGATGCGTCCTTCCCAGTAGCGCGCGGCGTCGGCGGGATCGAGCGGCGGATCCCAGCCGAGCGACGCCCCGCCGTCGACCGCGTCGACCGTCAGCCGTACGAGGTCCGGCACGAGCGCTTCGCAATCGGCGGACACGAGCGAGCTGATTGCGATCACGCCGTGATGATAGGGCGCCGCGCCGGCTTCGGCAAGGGTACACGGTAGGGCGATGAACCGAGCGTGGCTGACCCGCAACCAGCTCGACGCGGTCACCGGCGTCGCCTGGGTGGTCATCGCCGTCGTCGCCGGCGTGGTGATCCACCGCGCGCTCTACTGGGCGCTCGCGCGGTGGGCCGAGCGCCGGCACAGCACGTTTGCCGCTGCGGTCGTGCACCGGACGTGCCGGCCGGCGGCGTACATCTTTCCGCTGGTCGCGATCCTCGCCGCCGCACCGCAGCTTGACCTCCCCGACGCGTGGACCCGCCCGGCCGTTCACCTCACCGGCCTGCTGACGATCGCCGCGGTTGCGTGGACCGTCATCGCAACGATCCGCCTCTTCGGCGACATCGTCATCGCGCGCAACCGCATCGACGTCGCGGACAACCTCGCCGCGCGCCAGCTCGGGACGCGCGTCGACATCCTGACCCGCGTCGTCGTGATCGTGGTGATCGTCATCGCGCTGGGGGCGATGCTGATGACGTTCCCGGCGATCCACACGCTGGGCACGACCCTGCTCGCATCCGCCGGCGTTTTCGGGCTGGTGGCAGGCATCGCGGCGCGCCCGCTATTCGAGAACCTCATCGCGGGCGTGCAGCTGGCGCTGACCCAGCCGATCCGCATCGACGACGTCGTCATCGTGGAGAAGCAGTTCGGCCGGATCGAAGAGATCCACAGCACCTACGTCGTCGTGCGGATCTGGGATCTGCGGCGCATGGTGCTGCCGCTGACGTACTTCATCACGACGCCGTTCGAGAACTGGACGCGGCGCACCGCAAACCTCGTCGGCGAAGTGTACCTGTTTGCGGACTACACGGTCGATGTGGCAGCGCTGCGAGCGCAGCTCACGCGCATCCTCGAAGGGACGCCGTTGTGGGACGGCCAGACGCACCAGCTCGAAGTCACCGACGCGACCGATCGCGCGGTGCAGCTTCGCGCGCTCGTGAGCGCGCGCGACAGCGGCACGCTCTGGGATCTGCGCTGCTATACGCGCGAAAAGCTGGTCGGATATTTGCGCGAGTCGCAGCCGGCGGCGCTGCCGCGCCTGCGGTTGGCCGAAACGGAACGGGACGACATGCGGGCGTCACGAACCGGCAACGATGGGGCCACCGAAGCGGAGCGACACTCCGGTGAGTGAGATGCAAGCAACAGCAGAAACGACGATCGCACCTCCGGCGACACCGGTGCGCCGGACGAAATCCGATCGGGTTCTTACGCGGGCGATTACCGTTGCCGAATATAGCCGCATGGGCGAGGCGGGTATCTTCGGCCCCGACGAGCGTCTCGAGTTGCTCGACGGCCAGTTGATCCCGATGCCGCCGGGTGGGCCGCCACACGCGTACAGCGTGCGTCGTATGACGAGCTATTTTTACGAACGCTTCGCGGAGCGAGCATGCGTTAGCACTCAGGCGCCCATGACGCTCGACCAGTGGTCCGAGCCGGAGCCGGACGTGATGCTCAGCGCACTCCCTGAGGAGCGGTACGCCATCGCGCACCCAACGCCGGCAGAGGTGCTCCTGGTCGTCGAGGTCGCGGCGTCTTCACTGCATTACGACCGGGGGATGAAGCTGCGCGCGTACGCTCGGCACGGCGTCCCCGAGTACTGGATCGTCGATCTGCTCCACGAGCACATCGACGTCTATCGTGCGCCGGGCGGCGAACGGTATGCCCGACATCGTCGCGTAGGCCGCGGCAAGTCCGTTGCGCCGCTTG
>JALZBE010000408.1 GCA_030947665.1 Vulcanimicrobiota bacterium
GCCGCCAGATGGCCGACGTCGGGATGGCCAAGACGCCGTACCTCGGCGGCGACGGCATCTCCGACGACGAGTTCGAGAAGCAGGCCGGCGACATGGCCAACGGCGCGTACATGACGACCGCCGCCCCCGACGCCGCGAAGCTGCCGTCGGCCAAGACGTTCGTCGACGCGTACAAGGCGCGGTTCAAGGGCGACGTCGGGCCCTACTCCGCCAACGCGTACACGGCCGCCAAGATCGAGATCGCGGCGATCGAGAAAGCGATCAACGACAACGGCGGCAAGATGCCGACGCGAGCCGACGTGCTCAAGAACATCGCCGCGACGACGAACTTCGACTCGCCGATCGGCAAGCAAGGCTTCGACGCGAACGGCGACACGACGGCACCGATCCTGACGCTCTTCAAGGTGCAGGGCGGCAAGCGCGTCACCGTCGACACGATCGCGGTCAAGACCTAACCGGTTTGGAGCTCCTCCTCCAGCAGCTCATCAACGGGCTGTCGCTCGGCGGGATCTACGCGCTCATCGCGCTGGGCTACACGATGGTCTATGGGATCATCGAGCTCATCAACTTCGCGCACGGCGACGTGTACACGCTGGGATCGTTCTTCTCGCTGGCGATCCTCGCGTTGCTGGGCGTGACGGGGATCGTGACCGGGCCGATGCTCGTCGTGGTCGTGGCCGTGACGATCCTGGGCGCGATGCTGCTGTGCGGGCTGACCGGCGTCATCATCGAGCGGCTGGCGTACCGGCGCCTGCGCAATGCGCCCAAGCTCGCGCCGCTCATCACCGCGATCGGGATGTCGTTCATCCTCGAGAACATCATGCAGTACTGGCGCGGGCCGTCGCCGGTGCCGTTCCCGCAGGTGATCCCGAACCCGAGCTTCGCCATCGGGGCCATCTCCATCCAGACCAAGCAGATCATGGTGATCCTGCTGGCCGTCGTGCTGATGTTCGCGCTGCAGGCGTTCGTGTACAACACGCGCCTGGGCAAGGCGATGCGCGCAACCGCGCAGGACAAGGACGCCGCGCAGCTGATGGGGATCGACATCAACACGACGATCGCGCTGACGTTTCTAATCGGGTCGGCGCTGGCGGGCGCCGCGGGCTTCGTGTCCGGCGTGTACTACGGCTCGACGTGGTTCTTCAACGGCTTCGCCGCGGGCCTCAAGGCGTTCACCGCCGCGGTGCTAGGTGGGATCGGCAACCTCGCCGGCGCGATGCTCGGCGGGTTTTTGATCGGGCTGATCGAGGCGCTGACCACCCAGTTCATCGGCGACCAGTGGTCCAACGTGATGGTGTTCTCCATCCTCGTGCTGGTGCTGATCTTCCGGCCGTCGGGTCTGCTCGGCGAGTCGCTCCCGAACAAAGTCTGATGGCGCTCAAAGGCGGCGCGCGCAGCGCAGCGATCTGGTTCGCGGTTGCGATCGCGCTGCCGTTCCTTCCGGCGCTGCTCCACCGCAACGGCGGCGGGTTCGCGAACTTTCTCGCCGACGCGGGCGCGTTCGTGCTGCTCGCGCTCGGGCTGAACATCGTCGTCGGCTTCGCGGGACTGCTCGATCTGGGGTACGCTGCGTTCTTCGCGATCGGGTCGTACTCGTTCGCGATGCTCGCGTCGCCGCAGTTCGGGATCCACGTGCCGTTCTGGGTGATGCTGTTCGTCGCGTCCGGGATCGCGGCGGTCTTCGGCATCTTGCTCGGCGCGCCGACGCTGCGGCTGCGCGGCGACTACCTCGCGATCGTGACGCTGGGATTCGGTGAGATCGTGCCGCAGACGTTCCAGAACCTCGCGCAGTTCACCGGCGGGCCGAACGGCATCAGCTCGCTCGACCAGCCGTCGATCGGCGCGTACAAGTTCGGGTTCAACGCTTTCGCGTACTACTTCATGGTGCTCGGGCTCATCGCGGTCGCCGTATGGCTCGCCAACAACATGCGCAACAGCCGCCTGGGCCGCGCGTGGATGGCGATCCGCGAGGACGAGCTCGCGGCCGCCCACATGGGCATCAACACGACCACGACCAAACTCGCCGCGTTCGCGATGGGCGCGTCGTTCAGCGGCCTCGCGGGCTGCGCCGTCGCCGCGAAGCTGCAGCTCGTGTCGCCAGACGAGTTCGGGTTCAACGTCAGCGTGTTCATCCTGGCGATGCTGGTGCTCGGCGGGATGGGCAACATCCCGGGTGTGATCGTTGGCAGCCTGATCCTCTCAGCGCTCGAGCGCTTCATCTTGCCGCAGGGAACGAATTTCTTGCACGGGATCGGGGTCAACGTGGATTTGACCGGTTCACGGTTCTTGATCTACGGCGTGATCCTGGTGATGATGATGCTGTTCCGGCCCGAAGGGCTGATCCCTAGCGGCCAGCGCAAAGCCGAGCTGCACGCCGCGGACGCCGACGCGAGCGCAGCGGCGCAAGAGCAAGCGCTCTACACCGGAGCCACGCACTGATGGCCCTGCTCGCGCTGGACCACGTCACGCAGCGCTTCGGCGGCCTCGTCGCCGTGAACGACCTGAGCTTCGAGGTCGAGGCGGGTTCGATCGTCGCGATGATCGGTCCCAACGGCGCCGGCAAGTCGACGGTATTCAACTTGGTCACCGGGATCTACACGCCGTCGTCGGGACGGATCATCTTCGACGGCACGAATCTCACCGGGAAGGCGACGAGCGCGATCACCGCGCTCGGAATCGCGCGCACGTTTCAGAACATCCGGCTGTTCGCGTTCATGTCGGCGCTGGAGAACGTGATGACCGGCGAG
Organism: Vulcanimicrobiota bacterium; assembly: GCA_030947665.1. Classification (GTDB taxonomy): domain Bacteria; phylum Vulcanimicrobiota; class Vulcanimicrobiia; order Vulcanimicrobiales; family Vulcanimicrobiaceae; genus Vulcanimicrobium. The sequence goes on from JALZBE010000408.1 coordinate 2,748, forward strand.
CACGCGCGCCTGCATGCGAACCTCGTGGAGTCGCTGCTGCACACGGGGCGCCAGCGCCGCGAGGAAGTCGCCGCGCACGCCAAGGCGCTGGAGCTCTTGCGTTTCGTCGGGCTGGAGAAGAGCGCCGGCATCTACGCGCGGAACCTCCCGTACGGGTCGCAGCGCCGGCTGGAGATCGCGCGCGCGCTCGCGACTGGCCCGAAGATCTTGCTGCTCGACGAACCGGCGGCCGGGATGAACCCCAGCGAGAAGCTGGATCTCGTCGCGCTGATCCGCCGCATCCGCGACAGCGGCGTGACCGTGTTCCTGATCGAGCACGACATGGGGCTCGTGATGGAGATCAGCGAGCGCATCACGGTGCTCGACCACGGCGAGAAGATCGCCGAAGGCCAGCCGGCCGACGTTCGCAACGACCTGCGCGTCATCGAAGCGTATCTCGGAGCGCCGGCGTAGCGTGGCGCTGCTCGAAGTCGCGAACCTCGTCGCGCGGTACGGGCGCATCACCGCGCTTGCGGACGTGTCGCTCACGGTGGACGAGGGCGAGATCGTCGCGCTGATCGGCGCGAACGGCGCCGGCAAGACGACGACGCTGCGCACGATCAGCGGTTTGATCCGACCGGCGTCGGGGAGCATCCGGTTCGACGGGCGCGACATCACGCGGCTTGCGCCGAGCGAGATCGTGCGGGGCGGGATCAGCCATTCTCCGGAGGGCCGGCACGTGTTTCCGCGCATGACGGTGCGCGAGAACCTCGAGCTGGGCGCGTACACGCGGCGCGCGAAGTCCGAGATCGCCGACGACACCGAGAAGGTGCTGACGATCTTTCCGCGGCTCAAGGAGCGCTTCGAGCAAAAGGCCGGCACGATGTCGGGCGGCGAGCAGCAGATGCTCGCGATCGCGCGCGCGCTGATGT
>JALZBE010000409.1 GCA_030947665.1 Vulcanimicrobiota bacterium
CACCGCGTCGTACTGCTTCGTAGCGAGTGCGCGCGCGGTGCCGAACGCCGCTTCGACGGGACCGACGCCGACCGCGATGACGTCGACGCCGTCACGCGCGGGCAGCGTGGCGAGCTCCCGCGCTACCGCGCAGACGACGAGGATGCTGACGTGGGCACCAGATGGCTCGCGACCCACAGCGGGCCGACGAGCAGGTGAAGGAGGTTCGTCAGAAACGCCGGCGCCTTGCCTTCGTGCGCATGACCAACGAACTGGAAAACCCAGCCGGCGACGAACGCGCCGATCGCAAACGGCCACGACACGTACGCGGCGATCAGGTACAGCGCGATCAAGCCGACGATCGCGATGGCTGCCGCGATGCGAACCTCGTACCCGAGCGTGAGGTAATACACGGATAGCGCGATCACCGCGAGCAGGGCGAAGTTCACATTCGGGCCGGTCAGGACGATCAGCCGCAGCAGCGCGACGATTCCCAACACGATCAACGGGATGCCGATCTCATGGCAGATGAGGTTGCGCCGATCGCGATGACACGCGCCGTATTCTTCGAACAGCCCGCTCCCGGACGTCATGGACATCTACCTCACGCCGATGAACTTGTGGGTCTGCAGCGAGAGCCGCAGCCGGCCGGGATCGCGTTTCGCCGCGTCGACGGCCAGGGCCACGTTCGACGGCTTGTTGCCTTCCGGCTGCAAGAACAGCGGTGTCGCCGGCGGGAAGTGCGCCAGCCACTCCTCGGGGACGCGGCCGTCGACGATGAGCTTCGCCTCGTTCGCGCGGCGCGCCATCGCCGGCGCTAAGCGTTCCTTCGGCGAAACCGTGAGCCACACGTCGTCGGGCAACTCCGTCGGGAGCGTGCCGTTGGACTCGATGTGCACGCGCCGGCCGTCGGCGCGCAGCGCGTCGATCAGTTCGCGCGTCTCGCGCTGCGCGAGCGGCTCGCCGCCGGTGAGGATGACCATCGGGCACGCGCCGCCTTCGGCGCGCACGCGCTGTACGACGTCGCCGACCGGCGCGATGAACTTCAGCGCGTAGTCGGTGTCGCAGAACGCGCAGCTGAGATTACAGCCGGCGAGGCGGACGAAAACCGCGGGTGTCCCGGTCCACGTCCCCTCGCCCTGCACGCTGTAGAAGATCTCAGCGAGTTGGAGCAACCGTCGGGGCCTAGTAGCGGCGGGTCGTCGTGCTGCCCTGGCGGCGCGCGGTGAGAACCTGCACGGTGACGACCGAGTTCTGCGGGATCGTCACGTTCTGCTTCGCGTTCTTCGCGTAGATGTAGCCGCCGGCCGCGCCGAGCAGGCCGCCCATATTGGTGCCGACCTTCTTGCCCAGGATGTTGCCGACGATCATACCGGCGACGGCGCCGCCGGCTTCGTTGACGGCGTTGCTTTTCGTGTTTTCCGTGATGCCGGTCGTGCGCCCCGTCAGCGCATACGTGCTGCCCGAGCGGGTCTTGAGCGAGTCGAACGCGATCGAAATCTTCCCGGGCGTACCTTGGCCCGCGGCTTGCACGCTATCGACGTGCGCGTAGATCGTGGCGCCGGTGATGTTGTTGTCCTGCGAGTGCACGTTCGAGATGGTGACGCGCTGGCCGACGACGGCGTCCTTGGAGCCGATGCTCTGATCGAACGTACCGACCAGTTCCGTGCCGGGCGTGATGGCGGCGGACGCCGCGAGGGGGATGAATGCGACGGCTGCTGCCGTGAGGGCGAATGCGAGTTTGCGAATCATAGCTGGTGGGGGCCTCTCTTGGTTGGTTGGGGTCCTGTCGAGCTCTTACCCGGGAAGGCTCAGCGGATCGCCCTTCTTCATAACGGCGCAAGCCTTCCGAGTCTCCCACACTGTCAGCTCAGCGAGCTGCGGAAGCTCCTCGGCGAGGCGCCGCCAGATCCAAACGACGAGGTTTTCTGCGGTCGGGTTGTCCATCAGCTCGTTGAGCGATCGGTGATCGAGTTCGTCGATCACGGCCGCTTTCACGACCCGCGAGACCACCTCGAAGTCCTCGACCATCCCGGCCGCGGGCCCGGTTGCTTGCAGCGGGCCTTCCAGCGCGACGTCGAGCCGGTACGAGTGGCCGTGGAGCCGCGCGCACTTCCCGGGATGGTGCGGGAGCACGTGCGCGGCCTCGAACGTGAAGGACTTGCGGATTTGCACAGCCCAGGGACTTCGCCGTGACCACGAATCGCTCCCGACTCGTCGCCCAGATCCTCACGGCCCAGGTGGCGCCGCCGTTGCTCCCGGCATCGTTCTACGATATCGGCGCCGACGGCGTGCCGCGCATCCTGCCCAGCGTCGGCGGGATCACGCTCAACGTGCGCGTCGGCGACTCCGCGTTCGCGTTCGAAGCGGATCACGTCGAGCCCGCGGTCAGCGCGCGCCATCGCGACGACAAGGTCAACGCCGCGTTCTGCACGCTGGCGTGCATCGGCAACGTCGCGACCGTCGCGAGCGGTGAGGCGAAAGGCGAGCGCGGCGTGGTGACGGGCAAGCACGGCGGCATCGAGCACGTGATGATCGACTTCCCCGAACGCGTCATGGAACGCATGCAGATCGGCGATGCGCTGAGCGTGCGCGCGGTCGGCGTCGGGCTCGCCCTCGACGATGCCGGGGACGTAAAGGTGTTCAACTGCGATCCCGATCTGCTCGACAAGCTCGGCATCGAGCGCGCCGGCGCGAAGCTGCGCGTGCCGGTCGCGCGCATGGTGCCGGCGCGTGCGATGGGCTCCGGCCTCGGCCGACAGACGGTCGTGCGCGGAGACTACGACATCCAGTGCTTCGACGACGCGACGGTGCGCGAGTTCGGGCTCGATCAGTTGCGGCTGGGCGACATCGTCGCGATTACCGACGCGGACAACGCGTTTGGGCGCATCTACCGCACCGGCGCCGTTACGATCGCAGTCGTGTCGCACGGCATGTCGTACATCGCGGGTCACGGCCCGGGCGTGACGACGCTGCTGACGTCGGCGAGCGGCGCGCTGGAACCGCGCATGGACGCGCGCGCGAACCTTGCCACGGTCCTCGGCCTACGATGAACGATCCGCGTATCGACCCGATCTCGCCCGAGCAGCGCGCGGAACCGGTCGTCGTCGTGCCGTACGATCCAGCGTGGCCGGCGGCGTTCGCGCTGCTGCGCGACCGCATTGCGCCGGTGCTCGGTGAGCTCGCCGTCGGCATCGAGCACGTCGGCAGCACGGCAGTCCGCGGGCTCGACGCGAAACCCATCATCGACATCGACGTGGTGATCCGCCATGCCGACGATCTGCCGGTCGTCGCCGCGCGGCTCGCGACGCTCGGCTACATGCACCTCGGCGACCTGGGCATCATCGGCCGCGAAGCGTTTCGCGCGACACCGGATCTTCCGCGGCATCATGTGTACGTCTGCGCGGCGGGCGACGTTACGTTGCAGGCACACCTGAGCCTGCGCGACGCGCTGCGCGCCGACCTCGATCTCGCGGAGCAGTATGCCCGCCTCAAGCGCGGGTTGGCAGCGCGTCACCGCGACGACCGCGACGCGTACAGCGAAGGCAAGAGCGCGTTCGTCGCGTCGGTGCTGCGCGGCGTGAGCGAACGGCGCGAGCGCCGGCGCTAGCTCGAGCTTGCAGCGCTAACGCCGCAAACGCATCAGCGCTTGGCGCGGCGCAGGTGAA
>JALZBE010000410.1 GCA_030947665.1 Vulcanimicrobiota bacterium
CGAACAGTCAATTCGTCACACGCGTTACGCCGAGCGGCACCTTCACCTCGTTTCCGATCACGCGAACGTCTAATGCCGTCGACGCTGTCACCGCCGGTCCCGACGGGAACGTGTGGTTTACGGATTCAAACATCGACAATATGGTCGGCACCGTCGGACGCATTACACCGCAGGGTGCCATCACGGAGTTCGCCCTCCCGGACTTCGACCGTCCGGGCGGTATCACGGCCGGGCCGGACGGCAATCTGTGGTTTGCTTTAGACGGGGCGATCGGCCGCATCTCTCCGTGACGTTACCCGCGGGCGTGCAGCTCCGCGGCGTTGAGGAACGTCGCCAGCGCGTCCGCGACCGCGTCTGGCTCTTCCTCGTGCGGCAGCAGGCCGCTGTTCGCGAACGTCAGGAGGCGCGCGTCGCGAGCGAGGCGCAAGAATTCGTCGGCGTTGGCGCGCGGTGCGGTCGACGGCGCCTTGTCACCCCAGAGCACGGCCAGCGGGATGCTCAGAAACGGCAGGTCGCGCGCGACGTCACAATCGAGCGCGCCGCCCACGAATGCCGCCGGGACGTAGCGCGACCCGCGCTGGTGGGTCACGGCGTAATAATGGTCCACGATCTCCGGCGTGACGTGCGCGGGATCGCCGTAGACCTGCTTTTCGAGGAACCATCGGATAGACGGGCGCGAGGCGAGCGCGTTGAACGCGGCCTCGCCCAGCAGCGGGGTGCGAACTAGGGCGGTAATCGCCGCGCCCGGCCCGGTCGGGCCACGATCGAGCGCGCCGGCGAGACCGGTTGGGCAGATGGTGGCCAACCTCGCGACCGTATCCCGGCCACGGGTCGCCGCCCGGATCGCGAAGGCTGCGCCCAGCGACGAGGCGACGATCCCCACCGGCTCGTCGGTGAACGCCTCGACCGCATCGACGATCTGCTCGACGAACAGCTCCGCGTTATAGGAAAGCTTCGGCTTGTCCGAAAGGCCGCAACCGATCAAATCGAAGGCGACGACGCGGTGCCGCCGCGCGAGCAGCGGGAAGAGCTTGCGAAACTCGTACGACGAGGCGCCTGCGTAGATGCCGTGGACGAGCAGCACCGGCGGACCCGAGCCGGCTTCCGTCGCGAAGATCTCGCTTCCGTGCCACGACCACGGACGGCGCGTACCGCCCAGCGCGTTCGTGGGGACCGGCGCGTTGCTCAGCGCGCGATTCGCGGCCGCGAGCGCGCCGGTCACCCCCGCCCCCGCGAGGAACGGTCGAACGATTTTCTTCACGCCTTCCGTACGTACCCACGAAGGACCGTGCCGCGGTCCCGTCGCAACGGCCGTCGTGGTCGCCCACGTCCTCGGCGCACTTGCCCTGCTAGCCGCGGTGAGTTTTTCCGCGCAAGCGGCGCCGTGCGGCGTCTCGCCCGGCCATGCGGTGGTGCTCAAGTCCGGCGACCTCGACCCCGACGTGTTCGTGTGGGACACCAAGCAGCGCGTGATGGACTACGGCGGCGGCTCGTGGGGCAGCAGCGGCGACGTCCTGGCGCACACGCTCCTCGCGAAGCCGGGCACGCGTGCGGTCATCGTGCAGTGCACTCCCGACGCGGTGCACACCAAGGGCGGCAGCACGCGCGACGCGATCGGCATCAAGCTCGTGAACGGCCCGAACAAAGGGAGATACGGCTGGGTCACGTCGGACGACGTGCACGAGTTGGCGCGCCGGTAGCAGAGCGGCTATAGCCTAAGCGGCTAAAGCTCGACCGGTTCGCCATTTGGACAGCGCGCGTAGCGAAACGTCGACGTCGCGTCCAATCGAAGCGCGCACTCCGACGAAGGTCGTCTACAGACGTCGTGCGCAGGCGCTTATTCGTTCGCCAAATCCCTAATGCCGCAGGCGAGCGGCTCCCATAAAATGGGGGCGTGGACAAGATCAGCGCCGGTGATACCGCTTGGGTATTGGCTTCCGCGGCCCTCGTCATGATCATGACGCCGGGGCTCGGATTTTTCTACGGTGGACTCGTCCGCCGTAAGAACGTGCTCTCGACGGTCATGCACAGCTTTTTCGTCCTGTGCCTCATCAGCGTGCAGTGGGTCCTGTGGGGGTACTCGCTCGCGTTCGGCCCGGATTGGAAGGGCTTCGGTATCATCGGCGATCTGTCGTGGATCGGCTTGAACGGCGTCGGGCTCAAACCGAACGCCGACTATGCCGCCACGGTCCCGCACCAAGCGTACATGGTGTTCCAGTTGATGTTCGCCGTGATCACGCCCGCGCTGATCAGCGGCGCGTTCGCCGAGCGCAAGCGCTTCAAGGCGTTCGTCCTCTTCAGCTTATTGTGGGCGACGTTCGTATATGATCCGCTGGCGCACTGGGTGTGGGGACACGGCGGCTGGCTCGGCAAATTGGGCGCGCTCGACTTCGCGGGCGGCACGGTCGTGCACATCTCGTCCGGCGTCTCCGCGCTGGTCGCTGCGTGGGTGCTCGGCAAGCGCATCACGCACAAGCCGGGTGAAGACGTCGAGCCGCACGACATCCCGATGGTCGTGCTGGGCTGCGCACTCCTGTGGTTCGGCTGGTTCGGGTTCAACGCCGGCAGCGCGCTCGCCGCGAACGGTCTTGCCGTCAGTGCCTTCGTCAACACGAACACCGCCGCGGCGATGGCCGCACTGACCTGGCTCACGATCTCATGGGCGCACAAGGGCGTGCCGAGCGTCGTCGGCGCCACCGCCGGCGCCGTCGCCGGGCTCGTCGCGATCACGCCGGCCGCAGGCTACGTGACGCCGGCCGCGTCGATCCTGATCGGGCTCATGGTCTCGCTGGTGTGCTACGGCGCCGTGCTGCTGCGCGATCGCATGAAAGTGGACGACGCGCTCGACGTGTGGGCCGTGCACGGCGTCGGCGGCACCGTCGGCGCGCTCGCCACCGGGCTCTTCGCGACGACGGCGATCAACGCGGGCGCAGCCAACGGCCTCTTCTACGGCAACCCCAAGCAGCTGGGGATTCAAACGATTGCCGTGTGCGCGGCGTGGGTCTTCAGCGGCGTGATGACGTTCATCATCCTCAAAATCGTCAACGTGTTCGTCCCGCTGCGCGTCACCGAAAAAGAAGAAGCCATGGGGCTCGATCTCTCCCAGCATTCCGAAGTCGCTTACAGCCCGTCATAACCGCAAGGAGCAATATCGTGGAACTCATCGCCTCAATGGTCGCATTCTTCGCCCTCGTCGCCGCGTGGTTCGTGCTGCCGTCGACGCCGCCCGTCCTCGAAGTACGGCCGCAAAGCGTCGCCGAGGCGCTGCCCACCGCGGCGTAACGCGCGCCGCTCCGGCGGCCGCGTCACCACCGCAACACGGCCGTGCGCAGCGCGAGCTCGCACGGCCTTTGCTTTCCCTTTTGCACCCGAAATTCCGGAGGAGTTTTGCGAACCTTCATAGCGGCCTTGACAGCCGCATGCGCCCTGGGAACCGTCCCTGTCTCGGCGCAGACGCCACCGACGTCGTCGCCCGCGTTTCCCTCGCCCGCACCGTCTCCGTCACCATCGCCGTCGCCGAGCCCGCGGCCGTGGGCTGCGTCGGGCTTCGCGGCGGCGTCGTACAACGCGTCGTCGCTCGGCAACGGAACGGCGGGCTTTTCGTTCGCCAACGGCGGCGCGTCGCGCACGTTCGACACGATCAGC
>JALZBE010000411.1 GCA_030947665.1 Vulcanimicrobiota bacterium
CGCCTCGGGTTCGGCAAGCCGGCCATGGACGGAGCTGTGGCGCCGATAACGAGGAGGGTGCCAGCTAGCGATAAGCCATTGGAGCCGGCGGCGAGTCCGTTCGGCACGGTCGTGCTCCGCTAACATATAGGCGATTGCACGTCGGCCCCGCGGATCGCGGTCGATGCTGGGCATGAGCTGGCCGGGGCTGACGTGGAATCGGCCTGTTGAACGAAGTCGGTTCGCGGCGCGCCCGGCGGTGGCTATGGGGAAGTCGGGTGGTCGGGCGTTCGCGATCGGCCCTGGATCGGAGCCGCGGCCGCAAACGTGCCGAGGACCGATGTGGAGCACGCGAGGCTCGACGCCGCTATGGCGGTGGTGGAGCCGGGAGTCGTCGCGATACGGCGCGCGAGGCGAGCGGCCGGGCGGCGCGAGGACGGATCGGTCCCTGGCTCGGCCGTTCGGGAGCCTCGATCGAGCGTAGGTCGGGAGGCAGTCGCGGTCATGAGGAGTCGAGGATGGGGGGTGTCGCCGTCCAGTTCGGAGGCAGAGGTCTACGATGGAGGGATCCGAAGCGGCAGAGCGGACAGGGCCGAGGCTTGTCGGCGATGAGCGCGTCGAAGATGTCTTGGCCGGACGGCGTCGCGCGCGTCATGGACCTCGGGCGCCGGGCCTCGAGCAGCGCCCGCGCACTCGCGAGTTTCGTGTTCACGTTGCCGGACGCGAGGAGGCCGAAGTGGCGCATTTTGACGAAGCGCGGGGGCAGGACGTGCAGAAGAAACCGGCGTAGGAATTCGGTGGGTGCGACGGTGATCGTCTTGCCGTTCTTCGTGCGGAAGGTGACGTCGTTGTCGCGCAAGGCGACGAGCCTGCTGTTGGCGATGCCGACGCGATGCGTATAGCGCCCGAGGTAGCGATAGACCTGCTCGGCGCCGCCGAAAGCGCGCTTCGCGTAGACGATCCAGTTCTTCCTCGCGATCGCGGTCATGAGGCGATCGAATCCTTCAGGGTCGTCGAAGCCATGAAAGCCCGCGAAGGCACCGCGCGCGTAGGCCTTTCGCAGGCGGTCGAGGAACTTGCCGCGGAAGAGCGCGCCCATGACGTTGACGTGGAAGAGGAACTTCTTTCCGGAGTCGATCCAGCGGCGACCATCGAGGGCAAGCCCTCCGCCGGTGACGATGCAATGGACGTGCGGATGGAAGAGGAGCTCGCGCGTCCAGGTGTGGAGAACGGCCGTGAGACCGAGCTCTGCGCCGAGGTGTCGCTCGTCGCGCGCGAGCTCGAGGAGCGTCTGCGACGCGCAGGCGAAGAGCATGTCGAACAATGCTTCGCGGCGAAAGCGCACGAGTCCATGCAGCTCCGCCGGGAGCGTGAAAACGACGTGAAAGTGACGGACTGGCAAGATGCGTTTCTCGCGCTCGGCGATCCATTTCGCCTGCGCGAGCCCTTGGCACTTGGGGCAATGCCGATTCCGACACGAGTTGTACGAAGGCGACGTGTGCGCGCACCGATCGCACACGTCGAGGTGTCCGCCCAGCGCGGCGGTGCGGCAGCGAACGATGTCGCGCAGCACCACCGTCTGATCGGGCGTCAGGACAAAACTTCGCCGACACGCCTCCCCATGCGCGCGGACGATGTCGGCGAGCTCGAAGGAGGGGCGACGCGGCGAAGAATTCGCCGCGCAGTCCATGATGGCTGCGGCGGGCTACCCGAGAGTCTTCTTACCTTCGGCGGTGCCGAGCAGATCGAGCGGGCTCTTCGTCTTCGCGAGCCTCAAGCTACTGACGTGCGCGTAGCGCTGCGTCGTCCGAATGGACGCGTGGCCGAGAAGCGCCTGAATATGGCGGATGTCGGTGCCCATCTCGAGCAAGTGGGTCGCGAAGGCGTGACGAAGCGAATGTGGCGTCGCGCGCTTACTCAATCCCGAAACCTTCACGGCGGCGGAAACCGCTTTACGTACGCGATCGGCCGCGATCGGCTTGCTCGCGTCCTCGGACGGAAAGAGGAACGGCAGCGGCGGGCGCGAAGCTGCCCAGTAACCTCGAAGGCTGAGGAGGAGCTTCTCCGGAAGCACGGCGCAGCGCTCTCGATTGCCTTTGCCTTTCCGAACGTGGAGGACTCCGCGTCTTGCGTCGATGTCCTCGACGCGAATCGCACACGCCTCGGTGATGCGGAGTCCGGCGCCGTACATCACCATCGCGACCGCGCGGAACATGGGATTGCTCATTGCCGCGAGCAGCTTCTCGATCTCGGTGCCGCTCAGGATCGTAGGCAGCTTCGTCTTCTGCCGCGGCCAGGACATCCACGCCACCATCTCGGGCTTGCCCAAGGTGACGGCGAAGAGGTACCGGATCCCGCCCATCTGAAGCTTGAGCATCGAGGCGCCGTACTTCCGCTTCGTGCGGAGATACTCGATGTAATTCCGCAGATCCTTTTGGCTCAACTTGTCGGGCGAGCGTTTGAAGTGCTCCGCAAGCCGCTTCATCGCATCGAGGTACGCCGTGATCGTCGACGGGGCATAGCCGCCGAGCTCAAGATCCTGTTTCATTGGAACGCGCAAATCGTGCATCGCCGTTTCTCCTTTGTCTGGCGACACCGGCCAGGGTGCCGCTGGAGCCAGGAGACACGGATCCGCGCTCGTCCTCTCCGGATCCGGCGACACCGCACGGTGCCACCGGTCCGGGGAGCGACGGTTTCCGCTGCTACGCGATCACGCTTGCGCGCAGAACCACCGCCGCGAAGCGGCTTCGTTCAACTATCCGGATGACACGCGGCGCTGCGGTGCCGACGGCACCGAGCTCGTTCCCGATGCGACCTTCGCGCACGTCGATCGCGACATCGCAGCGGGGACCGTGGTCGGCGAGTACACGATCGAGTCGAAGCTCGGCGAGGGCGGCTTCGGCGCGGTGTACAGCGCCGTCCATCCGCTCATCGGCAAGCGCGCGGCGGTGAAGGTCCTCTCACGCGAGTTCTCTTCGAAACCCGAGATGGTCTCTCGTTTCATCGCCGAGGCGCGCGCGGTGAATCAGATCCGCCATCGCAACATCATCGACATCTTCTCGTTCGGGCAGCTCCCCGACGGCCGGCAGTACTACATCATGGAGCTTCTCGAAGGCTCGACCTTCGATGCGTTCCTCTCGCAGCGAAAGCGCCTCGATCTCCCCGACGCGATGCCCATTTTTCGCGGTATCGCGCGCGCGCTCGACGCCGCGCATGCGAAGGGAATTCTGCACCGCGATCTCAAGCCGGAGAACGTGTTCCTCGTCGACCATGATGACGGCGGTGTCGAGCCAAAGCTCCTCGACTTCGGGCTCGTGAAGCTCCTCGAGAAGGCAAAGGGCGACGCGAGCGGCGGCGGGCACAATACGAAGACCGGCACCCCGATGGGGACGCCGTATTACATGTCGCCAGAGCAATGCCGCGGACTCGACGTAGATACGCGCACCGACGTGTATTCGTTCGGCGCGATGGCGTTCGAGGTGCTCACGGGCGAGGTCCCTTTCACCGCCGCGTCGGCGCTCGACATTCTCGTTCAGCACATGAGCGCGGCGCCGCCGTCGGCGTCGCAACGCTGCCCTGCCGTGTCATCGAATTTCGACGGTCCGCTCGCGCAGATGATGGCGAAAGACCCAGCTGACCGCCCGGCGACGGTGGGTG
>JALZBE010000055.1 GCA_030947665.1 Vulcanimicrobiota bacterium
CCGCTTCGACGCCGGGCGGTTCTCGTTCAACGTCGCGAAAGGGCGGTGCGCGACGTGCGAAGGCGAAGGCTTCGTGATGGTCGAGCTGTTGTTTCTGCCCAGCGTGTACGCGCCGTGCCCGACGTGTCACGGCGCGCGCTACAACGCCGAAACGCTCAAGATCACGTACGGCGGCAAGACGATCGCGGACGTGCTGGCGCTGACGGTCGACGACGCATGGGATTTCTTCTCCGACGAACTCGCCGTGTGCCGGTCGCTCAAGGTGCTGCGCGAAGTGGGTTTGGGTTATCTGCGGCTGGGACAGCCCGCGACCGAGCTGTCCGGCGGCGAGGCGCAACGCATCAAGCTCGCGACGGAGCTGCAGCGCACGCAGCGCGGCGACACGCTCTACGTGCTCGACGAGCCGACGACGGGGCTGCACCCGGCGGACGTCGAGAAGCTGATGACGCAGCTCGACGGGCTCGTCGAATCAGGCAACACCGTCATCGTGGTGGAGCACGACATGCGCGTCGTCGCGGGCAGCGACTGGGTGCTGGACATCGGGCCCGGTGCCGGCGACGAGGGCGGCCGCATCGTCGCGTCCGGCCCGCCGGCCGAGGTGGCGAAGAACGCCGCGAGCCGTACCGCGCCGTATCTCGCCCGGTTTCTCGGCACCGAACGCCGTACGCGCGCAGCTGCGGGATGAAGCTCGCGCCGGGGCTGGCGGTCGCGACGTCGGCCATTCACGGCAAGGGGTGTTTCGCCACCGCGCGCTTCGCGCGGCGTAAAAAGATCGCAGAATACACCGGCGCGCGGATCACCAACGCGGAGGCCGAGCGCCGCGGTCACCGCCGCGTGCTGCGCATCAGCGGCGTCGACTCGCGCTGGAGCATCGACGGCTCGGTCGGCGGCAACGGCACGCACTACATCAACCACTCGTGCCGCCCAAACAGCTTCATGCAGACGTTCGGGCGCCGTTTGCTGGTGCTCGCGCTGCGCGACATCCGGCCGGGCGAAGAGATCACGGTGGACTACGTCGAGACGATGCACTCCGACCGCAAACGCTGCACGTGCGGCGTACGGGGCTGCCGCGGCAAGATCAACAAGCAGTAATCCGGCGCGAGCTCACGCGGCGGGTGGTGATGTCCGTCATCGCGGTTGAATCGCCGGCACGCGGTACGTGCCGTCGAGCCCGGCTTGCAGCGGCCAGTACACGCGCAGCGTGACGACGAACGCCCCCTCGGGCGTGGGAAGCCAATTGGTCTGATCCCCGGCCGGTGCGTCGTGCTGGATCGCGACGTCGATCGAACCGTCGGCGTTGCGCTTGAGGTTCGTGTCGCGCAGCGTGTAGCGCGCGAGCGCGTTCGGCACCAGATAGTGGTCCGGCGAGTACAGCGTGAGCGACCAGAACGCTCTTGCCGGTGGAAGCTGCGCACCGTCGAAGTGCAGCGTGTAGCGGCGCGCGCCGGTCAACGGCGCACCGTGCGCGTCGACGCCGGTTTCGGGATAAACTGCGTCTTCGGGCAAGTTCGCGGCGAGCAGCGTTTGCGCGATGAATGCGCGGTAGGTGTAGTCGGTGCCGAAGCGTCCTGTGTTTGCCGTCCACCGCCAGCCGTTGACGTGCGGCACGGACGGCGCGTCGTAGCGATCGAGCAGCGCGCGCGCATCGTGGAGGCCGTCCTGGAGCGCCGCGCGGCGCGCGGCGTCGAGCGACGCGGCGTCGAAGGGCTTACCCGGCACGACGCCGATCCGCGCGAGCCGTTCGACGATCGCCCGATCGTTCGCGCGCGGCGGGTTCTTGCCGAGCGCCGCGGCGAGGAGCGCGAAGAACACCTCCGCCGGCATCGCGGCGACGAGCGACGGCGGCGTCGGCCCGGTCGGCACGTTCGGCTCGCGCAGGAGGCCGCGCGGCGGCTCGTACGCCGCATCGCCGAAACGGCTCAGCGGCACGACGGTGTACTGCTGTTGGATCGCGGTGATCGCCTCGACGGGATCGTCGGGCCGCGCGCGCGTGCGCGCCAAGACCCAGACGTCGTTCGTCGACGAGCGGACGACGCGCCGACCTGGTATCGCGGTCCCCGTCCAGTTGGGTCCGACGAGCACGTAGTTCGCGGGCGACGAGTTCGCGATGCGCGGCGTGGGATCGAGGATGACGTCGGTCCACGCGTCCATCACTTGCGCGACGAAGTAGCGGCCGCCGGCATCGGGCACGTGCAGCACCTGCGGTTCGGCCGAAAGGTCGACCCACGCCGAGGAGTAGCGCGTGTCGCCGTTGGGCGCGACGACGATGCGGAACACCGGCGTCGGTCCGGACAGCATGTGTACGAACTGCCCGCTGCCCGACGCCGCGGTCGCGATCTGCTTCGTGATCCCCATCAGGACCAGCGGGTATCCGTAGACGTACGCGTCGCGCGCGATGCTTCGAACGTCGTCGCCCTGCGCGACGGCTGTGCGCGGTGCCCCACACAACGCCGACGCGACGGCAAGCGCCGTCAGCGCGGCGAGGGCGCGCCTCACGGCCGTTGTTCCAACGCGTGTTCGGGCATCGTCGTCCTTTCGATCAGCGATGAGCCCACTTGCGGCCGCGGAGCGGTGCACCCTTCGGCGAGGCGACTTGCATAAAGCAAGTCACTCGGCTATGCTTCGCTGGACGTGACTTCAGCGAGCGCCGTGGCGCCCGAGGCGACCTCCCGGCCGGCTTCGCAACTCGACCCGCGCACGAGCGCGCTGCTGCACGCGCCGATCGTGCCGCTGTTGCTGCGCATGGCGTGGCCTAACGTCGTGGTCATGCTCGCACAGGCGAGCTCAGGGCTGATCGAGACGTTCTGGGTGGGACGCCTCGGCACCGATGCGCTGGCGGGCATGGCGCTCGTGTTTCCGGGCGTCATGCTGATGCAGATGATCTCGGCCGGTTCGCTCGGCGGCGGGATTTCGTCGGCGATCGCGCGCGCACTCGGATCGCGCCGTGCCGCCGACGCCGACGCGCTCGTGCTGCACGCGCTGATCATCAACGCCGCGCTCGGCGCGCTCGCGTCGGTCCTCGTGCTGCTGTTTGGGCCCGAGCTCTACCGCGCGCTCGGCGGCCGCGGCGCGTCGTTGGACGCCGCGCTGCGCTACTCGAACGTCGTGTTCGCCGGCAACATCCTGCTGTGGCTCATGAACGCGCTCGCCAGTGCCGTGCGCGGCACCGGTAACATGCTCGTGCCGGCGCTCGTCATCTGCGGCTGCACCGTGATCCTCGTGCCGCTCTCGCCGCTGCTGATCTTCGGCATCGGACCGATCCCCGCGCTCGGTATCGCGGGCGGCGGCGTCGCGATGGTGTTCTCGTTCGCCATCGGCACCGCGGTGCTCGCATGGTACGTGCTCACCGGCCGCAGCGTCGTGCGCGTGCGCCTGGCGCGCTTGCAGCGGCGCTTCTTCAACGCGATTCTTTCCGTCGGCGCCGTGGCGACGATCTCGACGCTGCAGACCAACCTCACGATCGGCGTCGCCACCGCGCTCGTCGCGATGGTCGCCGGACCGGCGGGCGTCGCGGGCTACGGCACCGGTGCGCGGCTGGAGTATCTGCTGATTCCGCTCGTGTTCGGCCTGGGCGCGCCGCTCGTTGCGCTCGTCGGCACGAACATCGGCGCGGGGCAACGCGACCGCGCGCTGCGCATCGCGCTCGTCGGCGGCGCGATCGCGTTCGCGATGACCGAAACGATCGGCATCGCGGCCGCGGTGTGGCCGCGCGCATGGCTCGGTTTGTTCGGACACGATCCCGGCATGCTCGCGACCGGCGCCGCATATCTGCGCGCCGCCGGACCGTTTTACGGCTTCTTCGGCCTCGGGCTCGCGCTGTATTTCGCCTCGCAAGGCGCGGGCAAGCTGCGCTGGCCGCTGATCGCCGGATTCCTGCGCATGATCGTCGCGCTCGGCGGCGGCTGGCTCGCGCTGCGCGCGACGGGCTCGCTGCTGTGGCTGTTCGTCGCGCTCGGCCTAGGGATGCTGCTGTACGGCGTCTTGGTGACGGTGTCGGTGACGTCGGGATCGCTGACCGGCTCCCGCCGCGCCGTTTCGCGGACGGCGGGCCAGGCGAACTGACCTCCACCGGGAATCGTTGAGAGATTCCATGCACTACGTCGAGATCGCGCTGCCGATTCTGGTGCTCGCGGCCATCGTCGGATTGCCGCTGAGAGCAGCACTGCGCGGGCGCTCGCTTCGGCCGCGTCGCGTGGCGCCGCCGCGTCCTCGCAAGAGCACGCTGCGCGACGTATCGCGAAGCCAAATGGACGAAGATCTCCAGGACCTCATCCGCCGCAAATCGTGAGCCCGGGGCCGGGTAATCCGCCGCCGCCGCTCGCGCTCACGCTCGCGGCCGTCGCGAGCGCTCGCCTCGGCCTCGAGGAGCACGAACCGGAGCTTGCACGCGCATTCGTTCCGGCGGTCGCCGCGATGGACGAAGCCGACCGCGCCTATCGCGCGGCGATCGAGTCGACGCTGTCGCCGGACGCCAGCGCTGCGATGCTGTCGGCGATGTCAACATTCCGCGCGCGAGCACACGAGGTCCGCGAGCACGCACGGCGCGAAATCGGCGAGCTCTATCGCAAGTACGGGCGCGAGTACGGCCGGTTCGATCCGCTCGACGTGTATCTGCCGCCGACACCCGGGCTGTCGCACGCGGACGGCACGCGCGTCGCAACGATGTCCGACGCCGCGCGCTCCGAGGTCGCTCGACTGCGCGCGCGCGTCAATGAGGCTGTCGTGGCGCGGCTCGCGTCCCCGCAGCTCGAAGCGCTGATCGCCGCGAAGCGGCGTCGCCGCGTCGCCTTCGAAATCGCGCTCAAGCGTGTGCTGGCCGCGGCCGCCACGATGCGCGCCACGCCGAGCGAGTCGGCCGTGGACAAAGCGGTCGACCAGCTGACCCACCTTGCCGACGGCTGGTACTAGAGCTACAGCACCCCGAGCCGTTCGAGGCGAAAAGAACCGGGCCGGCAAACCCATCGGCGCCATGCGAACCGAAACCGTCACCATCCCGGTCGGCGATCTCCGTATGCCCGCCTACGTCGCCCGTCCCGACGCCGATCGTGCGCCGTGCGTGATCGTCCTGCAAGAGATCTTCGGCGTCAACGAGGACATCCGTGCGGTGACCGAGCTCGTCGGTTCGGCCGGCTATCTCGCGGTTGCGCCTGCGATTTTTCATCGCACGGATCCCGCGTTCGAAGCCGGTCATGACGAGGCGGGTTATGCGAAAGGACGCGCCGCACGAGACGAGACGAAGCCGGAGACGTTGACCGCCGACGTCGAGGCAACCGTCACATGGTTGCGCGCGCAACAGCAGTTCGAAGGCGGTATCGCGACCTGGGGTTTCTGCTTCGGCGGATCGGTCGCGTTTCTGTCGGCGACGTTGCCGTCGATCGACGCCGCGGTGTCGTTTTACGGCGGCCAGATCGCCGGAGGCCCGCGCTACATCGATGCGTTCGCGGAAAAGCTGCAGTCGCCGATTTTGTTCGCCTTCGGCGGCAAGGACGCGTTCATCCCGATCGAAGCGACGCGCGAGATCGAACAGCGCCTCACCGCGTTGGGCAAATCGTTCGAGCTGCACGTGTACGACGACGAAGATCACGGTTTCTTCCGGCACGGGCCCGTGGGCAACGAAGGTTCGGCCGATGTCTGGCCGCGCGTGCGCGCGTTTCTGGAACGGCAT
This sequence comes from Vulcanimicrobiota bacterium, assembly GCA_030947665.1. Taxonomy (GTDB): domain Bacteria; phylum Vulcanimicrobiota; class Vulcanimicrobiia; order Vulcanimicrobiales; family Vulcanimicrobiaceae; genus Vulcanimicrobium. Next base: position 5,666 of record JALZBE010000055.1, read on the forward strand.
CTCCGTGCCGCACATTCGCGGGTCTGACGATAGAGCTTACAGCGTGCGTGTTTCGAGACGGCGGCCCAGTTGGCCCAGGCCGAAGTTCACGGTAAAATAGATCAGCGCGATCAGCGCGAACACCGGGATCGGCTGGTACGGCGGCTGGCTGAACACGATCTGGCCGCGCGCGGTCAGGTCGAGCACGTTGATGACCGCGGCCAGCGACGTGTCCTTGAGCAGCGTCACGAATTGCGCGACGAGCGCCGGCATCATTTGCCGCACCGCGATCGGCAGCGTGATGATGCGCATGACCTGCCCGCCGGAGAGCCCCTGCGACTGCGCGGCCTCCGTCAAACCTTTGGGAACGGCCAGGATTCCGGCGCGGACGATCTCGGCGATCAGCGCCGCGGTGAACGCCGACAGCGCGACCGCACCGGCAATGAACGGGGTGAGTTTGAATCCGATGATGCGCGGCAGCGCGAAGAAGGCGAAGAAGATCACCAGCAGCGTCGGCAGCGCGCGCATCCCCTCGATGTAGATCGTCGCGACGATGCTAAGTGGACGGAATCGCGAAAGGCGCGCGAGCGCGAGGAGAACGCCGGCGACGAGCGAGACGGCGATCGAGATCGCCGCGAGCGTCAGCGTGATGCCGAGGCCGCCCGCCAAGAACAAGAGCGTGCGAGGATCGAACAGCCAGCGCAGGTCGGTCATCGCGCGTAGCGCTTCTCGAGCACGTTCACGACGAACGCGGTCGGCAGCGTGAGGATAAGGTAGCAGATCGCCGCGCCGGTGAGCATGGGCACGTAGTCGAACGTGCGCGCACCGATCAACTTGGCCGTGCCGAGCACGTCCAGCACCGCGATCGTGCTGACCAAGGACGAATTCTTGATCAGGTTGAGCGTCGTGTTTCCCAGCGGCGGGATGGTCTTGGCGATCGCTTGCGGCAGTACGATCAGGCGCATCGCAGACGCGTAGCGCAGCCCGCTCGACAACCCTGCTTCGAGCTGGCCTTTGGGAACGGCGGAAATCCCGCTGCGAATCGCTTCGGCCACGAACGCCGACGTGTAGACGCCCAGCCCGAGGACACCGCACAGGAACGCGTCGAGCCGTATGCCGGCGCTCGGCAGCGCCTGGTAGAGAAAGAACAGCTGCACGAGCAGCGGGATGTTGCGCAAGAACTCGACGTACGCGGTCCCGATGCGGCGCAGCGCGGGCGACGGCGCGACGCGCAACGTCGCGACGATCACGCCGAGCGCGAGCGCCAGCACGAGCGCGAGAGCCGATACTTCGAGCGTCACGAGCAGGCCCTGCGCGAGCAGGCCGGCGTTCTCGCGCAGGACCGACCAATCCATCGTTTAGCCGGGCTTCTGCTTGTCGAACTGCTCGGCCGCGGTCGCCGCCGGCATGTCGTACCACTTGTCGAAGTCCGCCGGGACGTTCTTCTTGAGCCAGCGCTGGTGGATCTTCGCGTACTCGCCGCTCTTCTTGAGATCGTCGAGCGTGTCGTTGATCGCCTTTGTCAGCGACGCGTTGCCTTTGCGGATCCCGATGCCGTACGGCTCGAACGTGAACAGCCCGCCGACGAGGTCGAGGTTGTTCGGGTCCTGCGCCTCGTAGCCGCCCAGGATCACGTTGTCGGTAGTCACCGCATCGACGCGCCCACCGCGCAACGCGGTAAGGCATTCGGGATACGTCTCGAACGTCGTCACGTTTGCTTTCGGTACGAGCCGGCGGATGGTCTGCTCCGGTGTCGAGCCTTGCACGGAGCACACGTTCTTGCCGTCGAGGTCCTTGTAGGTCTTGACCGGCGAGCCTTTCTTCACCAGCAGCGACTGACCGGCGCGGTAGTACACGTTCGAGAAGTCGATCGTCTTCATGCGCGCGGGCGTGATCGTCGCGGTCGCGACGAACGCGTCGATGTCGCCGTTCTGCACCAGCGGGATGCGGTTGTCCGACTTCACCTGCACGAGCTCCACCTTGTCGGGCGAACCGAGAATCTTCTTGGCGATCGCGTGCGCGATGTCGACGTCGAAGCCGGTCACCTGATTCGTCTGCGGGTTGAGCGAGCCGAACGGCGGCGCGTCGTACTTCACGCCGATCTTGATCGTGCCGCGCTTCTTGATCGCGTCGACCGAGTTGTCGTCGGCCGCGCGCGACGGCACGGCCGTGCCGAGCACGAGCGTCGCCGCCAGGGAGAACGTCGCCGCGAGAACGGCGCGTCGAGCAAGGTTCATGGTGTACTCCTAGTGGGCGAGGATCTTCGAGAGGAAGAGTTGTGCGCGCGGGTTGCTCGGCGCGGAGAAGAACTGCTCGGGCGTCGCCTGCTCGACGATGCGCCCGTCGTCCATGAACACGACGCGGTCGCCCACCTCGCGGGCGAACCCCATCTCGTGCGTCACCACGACCATCGTGATGCCGGTGTGCGCAAGATCTTTCATCACGTCGAGGACTTCCTTGATCATCTCGGGGTCGAGCGCGCTGGTCGGCTCGTCGAACAGCAGCACCTTGGGCTGCATCGCGAGCGCGCGCGCGATCGCGATTCGCTGCTGCTGTCCGCCCGAGAGCTGCGCGGGATACGCGTCCGCTTTCTCGGGCAGGCCGACGCGCTCCAGCAGCGCGCGCGCTGCGGTCTCGGCCTGCTCGCGCGGGACGCGCTTCACGGTAATCGGCGCGAGCGTGATGTTCTCCAGCGCCGTCTTGTGCGGATAGAGGTGGAAGGCTTGGAACACCATTCCGACCTGGCTGCGGATCACGGCCAGCTCTCCGCCCTTCGCGGTTAGGCGCTTGCCGTCGACGACGACGGTGCCTTCCTGCACGGCTTCGAGGCCGTTGATGCAGCGTATCAGCGTGCTCTTGCCCGAGCCCGACGGTCCGATCACGACCACGACCTCGCCGGTGGCGACCGCGAGATCGATGTCTGCCAGCACGTGGTTGGTCCCGAACCACTTCTGGACACCCGAAAACTCGATGGCGGTGGACGGCGGCATGAGACTAGCAGTTACTCGCCGAGCCGCTGCCGGTCCCCTGGCAGCTTCCATCGAGCGCGCCGTTCGCTGCACGGCCATCGCGCTATATGGTCGGCGAACCATTCCGCCGCTATCCGGGCGAGATCGGAGGGTGTGCCGTGCCGTTCGATCCCGTCCGGCGGGGACAGCTCGATCCCCGCTTCAATCGCCGGGACGCCGTCGTCCCAGTTGAGAAACGCCGGGCTCCAACCGCCGCGGATGCACTCACCGTCATAGTCCAATCGTAGCGTGTCGAGAATCGTATGGCCCACGACCATGTCATAGGACACGATGAGCCAAGGCGAACCGTCTTTTGCGTCGTGCGGATACCACTGCAGCTCAGAGTTCGTTGCGGCGAGCTCTCTGATGAAGATCGCCTCCTGTTCCGTCCGCGAATCCGGTACCCAGTCATTCATTCACGACGTCCTCGCGCCTCAGCGGTGCACCCTACGCGCCACGCGTACGCCGGTCCCCCGGCACGCCGCGCCGAAGCTGGCGCGTATGCGCAAAGTCAACACGAACGAGATCGACGAGCTCACGTGGTCGTCGCCTAAGGGCACGTTCTTTGGCGCCGGCAAGCAAGTCTCCGAGGCGCTGGGCCGCGTGCCGCAGTCGATGAACCTCGACGAGCGCCATCCGTTCGACGTCGAGATCGCCCGCCTGCCGCCGGGCACGACGCCGTTTCCGTTCCACTCGCACAGCGCGCAGTGGGAGTT
>JALZBE010000412.1 GCA_030947665.1 Vulcanimicrobiota bacterium
CGCGTACACCGTCGCGGCGGGCGCGGTGACGTCGATCGTGCACTCGACGTACGGCACTACGCGATCGTTTCCGTGTGGTCGGACATCGGGACCAGCGTTCCCAGTTTTTCGAACGCGGCCGCGACGGACGCGTCGAACGCGCTCAGCGCGGCGTCGACTTGCTCCGCCGTCACGATCAGCGGCGGTTCCAGCCGGATCACGCGCTGCTGGTTGAGCGTCCACGCTGCCGTCACGCCGCGTTTGAGCAGCTCCGGGATGATCGTGCCGCCGTAGCCTTCGCTACGCAGTTCGACGCCGACCAGCAGCCCCGCGCCGCGCACGTCCGCGATCACCGCCGGATGCCGTGCCATCGTCGCGCGCGCGCCGTCAAGCAATTGCGCGCCGCGTACGCGAGCATTCGCGACGAGGTCTTCGTCGCAGAGGACGTCGAGCGCCGCGAGCGCCGCGGCGCATGCCAGCTCGTTGCCGCCGAACGTCGACGTGTGCAGCAGCGGCTGCTTTGCGTAGGCGGCGTTCCACACCGCGGGCCGCGCTACGTAGGCGCCGATCGGGATCACGCCGCCGGACAACCCTTTGGCGAGCGCGATGACGTCGGGCACGACGCTTTCACGGTCGCACGCGAACAGCTCGCCGCAACGGCCGAGGCCCGTCTGCACTTCGTCGGCGATCATCAGCGCGCCGCCGGCGTCGCAGATCGCGCGCAGGTCGCGCAGGTAGCCGTCGGGCGGGATGTTGACACCGCCTTCGCCCTGGATCGGTTCCACGATCACCGCGGCGACGCTCTCGTCGACGGCGGCGCGCAGCGCTGCGGCATCACCGAACGGCACGCGGCGCACGTCGGCGAGCAGCGGCACGAACGGATCGCGAAACGCGTCGCGCCCGCTCACCGACAGCGCGCCGAGCGTCTTGCCATGAAATGCCGCGTCGGTCGCGACGATTACGGGGCGCTTCGTTGCGGCCCGCGCAAGCTTGAGCGCGCCTTCGACGGCCTCCGTACCGCTGTTCGCGAAGAACGAGATGGACAGATCGCCGGGCGCGAGCTCGGCAAGCCGTTTCGCCAGCCGGCCCATGAGCGGGTTGAACATCGTGCGCCCCGATAGCGCGATGCGGTCGAGCTGGTCCTTCACCGCCGCGACGACGCGCGGGTGGCGGTGGCCGAGCGTGAACACGCCGTAGCCGCCCGCAAAATCGAGATACGTCTTGCCGTTGTGATCCGTGATCGTGCAGCCTTCGGCGGATACTTCGACGGGCGAGCCCGACAGCTTCATCACGCGCGCGAGCGGCGGGTTGACGTAGCGGCGGTAGTTCTCGAACGCTTCTTGGGCGAGCTCGGCGCCGGTCGTCATACGAACACCGCGCCGCCGTCGTAGAGTGTGTGCGCGGCACCTGCGGCCAACACGTTTCCGGTTCGCAGCGTGAGCAGCCCGAAGAAGTATCCGGCGATCGCCTGCGTGCCGATCGCGTCGGCGAGCGCGAGCCACGCGACGCCGTGGACGTCGCGCAAATCGGCGGGCACGTGCCACAGCCCGAAAACGAGCGCTTGCGCGACGTTGCCGGCGCTCACGCCCAACGCCCGAACCGTCAGCGTCATCACCATCCCGCGAAAAAGGACTTCTTCTGCGAAGCCGTTCCGAAAGATGTCGATGAAGAACCGGTGCGCCAGCAGCGCGGGCTTGCCATGCCCGATCACGAACGCGGCCACGCCGAACAGCGCCAGCGGAAGCGCCGACCACGTCGCCACCGCGGCAAGCGTTCCGCGCCGCGACGATCCGAAACCGAGATGGCGCGCGCGCCAACCGAGCGCGACGAGCACCGCGCCGGGCACGATCACGTAGCGCACGCTGTTGTCGAGGCTTTGGTCGTCGAGCACGAGTACCAACGGCACGAGATGCGCGGTGATCCACCAGTGCAGGGCCGACCACGCGCCGACCACACCGCCCGCGTCACGCCTGAGCATTTCGGCCATCATCAACAAAAGCGCGGCCGTCACGACCACCGCGCCGAGCGCGACGTTCTTCGGTGCGTCGCGGCCCGCCGGGGCGTTCGTGAACCGCCGCGTGAGCGCGTACAGCGCGGCGAAAACCGCAACCGCGACGACACCCTGGATCAGATCGAAGCGATCCCCGCCCGCCGCAAGCGCGACGAGCGACAAAGTCCACAGGGCCCAGAATGCAATGTCGTACGGCGACGGGCGCGCGCGGCGTAGCGCGCCGCGCAAAGCGACGGCACCGCTCACGCGACGGCGAGCTCGTGCGCCGGCGATTCGAGCTGCGCGATCGTCTCCGCGAGCACCGCCAGCGTCTCGGCGGCGGTCTCGGTGCGCATCAGCCGTTCGCGCAGCGCGCTTGCGCCCGGGAAGCCTTTGAGATAGTAGCCCAGGTGCTTGCGCATCTGCGGTACCGCGCGCGACTCGCCCCACTCCGCGACCATCGTCTCGTAGTGGTGCACCGCGAAGCGCAGGCGGTCCGGCGCGCCCGGCGTCGCCTGGGGCTCGCGGCCTTCCATGAGCGCGCGCAGGCGCGACACGAGCCACGGGTTGCCGAGCGTCGCGCGCCCGAGCATCACCGCGTCGACGCCGCTCTCGCGCATGCGGCGCAGCGCATCGTATGGATCGCCGAGGTCACCGTTGCCGATAACCGGGATGTCGACAGCGCGCTTGAGCTCCGCGATCTTCGACCAGTCCGCGCTGCCCTTGTAGAACTGCTTCGCGGTGCGCGCGTGCAGCGTCAGCGCTTGCACCCCGGCAGCCTGCGCGCGCTTGGCGACCTCGATGAACACGAGGTCGGTCTCCGTCCAGCCGAGCCGCATCTTCATCGTCACCGGGCAGTCGACGGCCGCAACGACCGCGCGCATGATCGCCTCGCAGCGGTCGATGTCGCGCAGGCACGCGCTGCCGCCCTCGGTCTTCGTCACCTTGGGCGCCGGGCAGCCGAAGTTGATGTCGACGATGTCGGCGCCGCACTCGCGCACGATTTTCGCGGCGAGCCCCATCAGCGCGGGATCGTTCCCCCACAGCTGGGTGGAGACGGGCTTCTCGACGCCGTGCTGATCGATCATCTCCATCGTGCGCTTGTTGCCGTACTGCAGCGCGTTCGACGACACGAACTCCGTCACGGTGAGGCCGAAGCCGAACGGCTTGTAGAGCGCGCGCAGGGTACGGTTCGTCACCCCGGACATCGGCGCGAGCACGATGGGGGGCCAGACCTCGATGGGGCCGATCCGAAGCGGCGGCACGATGCCCTTCGGCGAGCTCAGGACGGGCTGGGTCACGACGAAAGAGTGTACCACGCCGAGGGCCGCCGGACCCGGCTCGTGCGGCGCTGCTCGCTAGGCCGGATTACTAGCGAGCGGGCCGCCGTGCGGGGCTCACCAGATCCTGCACACCGTGGCGACCGGCTTGACCATCTTGTCGTGCGCCGCGCAGTGGAACGCCTTGGCGAACTCCGGCAGGTTGATCAGCGTACCGATCACGCGGTTGCGCGCGACCGGGTGCTCGTTGCTCTGGCCCATGAACCGCGCGAGCTCCGGCGTGTCGTTCTCCGCCCAGACGGTCGCGAAGGCCAGGAAGAACCGCTGCTCGGGGGTGTAGCCGTTGATCGTGCGGCGCGGCTTGCCGGCTTGCGACTTCTCG
>JALZBE010000056.1 GCA_030947665.1 Vulcanimicrobiota bacterium
GGCGCGACGAGCGCGATGCCGAGCAGCATCGCAAATCCCAGCGCGACGATCCCGGCGATCTCGAGGTTCCAGCGCGCCGTTGCGCTGGTCTTGCGTCGGACGCGAGCCATTGCGTCCGACTTCCCGTTACGAGGGGTGCGTCACCTGTGCGGGGTGGATGCAGGGGCGGGCGCGGCGCTCGCCGCGGCGGGTGCCGCGGTCGCGGACAGCTTCGCAAGCATCGCGTCGGCAGCGTCGACGATGTCCTTGGCGGCATCGTGGTAGTTCGACGGCCGCTTGGCATTGCTGTCGGAACGCCAGTCGAACACGTCGCTCGCGAGGCGGCGGCTGTTCTGCAGCACGCGCTTCGCTTCGGCGGCCCGGTTGAGCGCGACGAGCGACTTTGCTTCGATGATGCTGAACGACGCCTGGCGCGTGTATGCGTAATGCAGCTGCGGCTCGATCGCGCCGTTCCCGAGATGCCGCGTCGCGCACGTTTCGTATGCGTTGGTCGTCGCGTGCGCCGCGTCGTACACCTGTTGCGCCGTATCGCTCTGGGTCAGCTTGCCCAGCGCGACGACGTACTGCGTCGCTTCGGGGCACAGTCTGTCGGAGAACGCGGCCTGCGCATCGGCGCGCGACGCGGGGACCACGAGAACGGCAGCAACGGCGAGTGCGAGAACACCCGAGAAAACTTTCATGATACCGGAACGTTCGCGGCCGCCGAAACGTGCCCTCGGCCGGGTCGCTGCTTTGAACGCTACCGCTCACGGCTGGGAATGCTTCGCGGGGAGCGCGAACGCGTCGGGCCGTGCCCACACCCACCATCGTCGTTTTGGAAGGCGACCAGACCGGCCAGGAGCTGCTCGTCGAATCGCTGCGCGTCCTCGCCCCCGATGTGATCGGCTTCGGCGTCGATCTCGAGCGCTACGACCTCTCGCTCGGCCAGCGCCGCGCGACGAACAACGGCATCGTCTACGAGGCCGCGGCCGCGATGAAGCGCACGAAGCTCGGGCTCAAGGCGGCGACGATCACGCCCGAGACCGCGGGAGACGTCGGCTCGCCCAACCGGATCCTGCGCGAAGCGATCGACGGCAAGGTGATCGTGCGCACCGGGCGGCGCATCCCGGGCGTGCGTCCGGTCGCCGGCATCCACGCGCCGATCTCCGTCGTGCGTATGGCCGTGGGCGACGCCTACGGCGCGAAAGAATGGCGCGAAATGGCCGACGACGACGAGGTGGCGTTTCGCACCGAGCGGATCGAGCGCTCGGTCTGCCGCGTCGTCGCGGAGTACGCGTTCTTTCACGCGCGCCGCACGAGCGCCAAAGTGTTCGGCGGACCGAAGTACACCGTCAGCCCGGTGTACGAAGGCATGCTCAAAGAAGAGATGGACGCGGCCGCCGCGCGCTATCCCGACGTCGTCTACGAGCCGCAGCTCATCGATGCGACGTACGCGCTGCTGATCTCGACCGCCGGCGACGCGATGGTGATCCCGACGCTCAACCGCGACGGCGACTGTCTGTCGGATTTGGTCATGCAGCTGTTCGGCTCGATCGCCGGTGCCGAGTCGACGCTGATGTCGTTCACGCCCGGCGGCAAACCCGACGTCGTGATGACCGAGGCGCCGCACGGCACCGCGCCGCGGCTGGAAGGCAAGAACGTCGCCAACCCGATGGCGATGATCCTCGCGATCGCGGCGCTGCTCACGTTCGTCGACGACAAGCGCGCGGCGAGCGCGTCGCGCGCGACGTACGAAGCCGTGCTGGAGACCGTGCGCGAAGGGACCGCGACGAGCGATCTCGGCGGCCACGCGGCGACGACCGAGTTCACCGATGCCGTCATCGCGAAGATCAAGACCAAGCTCGATGTGTGGGCAACGCTGTAGTGTCCGTTCGGGCTCAGCGCTGGCGCGGGTCGAGCGCGTCGCGCAGGCCGTCTCCGAGCAGGTTGAACCCCAGGACCAGCACGGTGATCGAGACGCCCGGGAAGATCAGCGCCCACGGCGCGCCCAGCCAGTAGTCGCGCGCGTCGTTGAGCATCGCGCCCCACTCGGGCGTCGGCGGGCGTGCCCCGAGGCCGAGGTATGAGAGGCCGGCGGCCTCCAGCTCCGCGGTCGCGATCCCGAGCGTGGCCTGGACCAGCAGCGGCGCGAGGATGTTCGGCAGCACGTGGCGCGCCAGGATGGCCGGGGTGCGGGCTCCGATGGCCCGGGCCGCTTCGACGTACTCGTGCTCCTTGACGGCGAGCACCGACGATCGCGCCAACCGTGCATATTGAGGAACGTACACGATGCCGACGGCGAGCATGAGGTTGTTGATGCTGGGTCCGAGGATGGTCGTGATGGCGATGGCGAGGATGATCGACGGAAACGCCAGCATGACGTCCATGGCGCCCATCAGAGCGCCGTCGAGCCGCTTGCCGGCATAGCCGGCGACCAGTCCGATCAGCGTCCCCGCGGTGATCGCCAGGCCGACCGCGACGAAGCCGATGCGGATCGAGATTCGGGCGCCGTAGAGGATCCTGGCGAAGACGTCGCGGCCCAGCTTGTCGGTCCCGAACCAGTGCCCGCCCGACGGCCCCTGCGCGCCTTGGGCCACGTGCTGGGCGAGCGGGTCGCTGGGCGCAAGCAGCGGCGCGAAGACGGCCAGCAGCACGATCGCGGTCACGACGACAGCGCCGACCACGGCGCCCGGAGCCCGGCGGAACCGCCGCCAGACGTCCGCGGCGAAGGTTCGAGCGGGCGGTTCGAGGCCGGCCGCGGCTTCGAGCTCGGTTGCTGACGGGGAGGCGGTCATCGGTACCGGTGCCTTTGTTTGAGCGTTGCCGTGCAAAGCCTTGGCCCGAAATGTCCGATGCTGGCGGAATTCTGGCAGGAGAAGAGACCTTCGGACAAGCAGCGTTTCCTAAGCAGCCTTTAAGGTTGCTTTCACCCAGACCCACGAGGTAGTGCGTTTGCTCCACGAGCTCACGCACCGCACCAAGGCCGGACTTCGCAGCGCAGTGTCGCTTGCGTTGCTTCTGGCTTTCGTGCTGTGCAGCATGCCGTCGGCCTTCGCGCAGACAACGACCGGCAACATCCAGGGTACCGTCACCGCCAGCCAGGCAAATACGAAACTGGCCGGCGTCTCCGTTACCGCTGTATCGCCCACCGGCCGATACTCTGCCACGACCGACAACACCGGATTCTACTCGATCAGCGGCGTCTCGCCGGATACGTACACGCTCACGTTCAAGACGACGGGCTACGAGACGTATTCGCTGACCGGCGTCACGGTCGTCCAGGGAGCGGTCGCAACAGCGTCCACGTCCCTGAACAAGACGCTCCAGACCATTGGGCGCACCCAGGCGCGCAGTACATCCGGCGCGTTCCAGCCCGCCCAGACCACCGACCAGTACAACGTCGGTGCGTCGCAGATCGCCACGACGCTCGGCAAGACCGGCGCGACCAACGAGGCGAACCTGCTCGCGTCCATCCCGGGCGCGTCCTTCGACTCCAGCGGCTACCCCGTTCTGCGCGGCGGCCGTGAGTACGAAGAAGGCTTCCAGTACGAGGGCATCGATTACACCGACGCCTTTACGCACCAGTTCGTGAACTCGCTGATCCTCAACGGCGCCCAGAATTTCCAGGTCTCGCCGGGCGCGGGCGACGCTTCGATCGGCAACGCCGGTACGGGCGCGATCAACGTGGTCGCGAAGCGCGGCACGAACCCGCACTTCGGCCAGCTCGAAGGCGATATTCGCGCCGGACGGTTCGGCCATGAGCTCCATGGCGAGTACGGCTGGGCCAGCCCCAACGGCCGCTACTCGGAATACGCCGCGGCGTTCGGCAGCCGGAACAGCTACCACTACGGCGGCCCTGGCCAGGACCCGAACCTGATCGGCCAGTACTACGGCGGCCGCAGCTACGACTGGGCCAACGACGTCCTCAACAACTTCGTCTACAAGTTCGGCAAGGACAACAGCCAGTCGTTCCAGTTCTTCTACGAGAACACGCAGTTCGACGCGCATCTCGGTAACGGCGTCGGCCCCGACGGACTGCCGTACAAAGACAACAACGCGTTCTTCCTGAACAACGCGCCGGGGGCGATCGGCATCTCGCGCGCACAGACGCAGGCGGTCATGCCATTCGTGCTCGGCCAGTTCAACCTGACCGACCGTATCGGTCAGACGGCGGACCATCGCGCGCCGCTGAACTACAATCAGCCCAACGAGACGTTCAAGCTGCAGTACTCGAACAACCTCGACGCTACGACGTTCGTCACTACGAAGTTCTATCGCGTCGACAACACTGCGCTGTTCGATTTTCCGGAAGAGGGTAACGGTACGGCGTTCAGCGACCAGGTCTCGATGCAGGGCGGTCAGCGCACGGGCTTCGCCATCGACGGCACGAAGCAGGTCGGTTCGAAGCATCTCATCGGCTTCGGCGGCAAGTACGACTACCTGCTGCCGATCTACTCGCAGCCTTCGGCTTCCAACGCGCTCTTTGCGTTCGGCGGCTACGGCGCGGGCTTCCAGATTCCAGACTTCCTCGCGAATAGCGCGGCGTGCCCGACCGCATACTCCTCGAATCCCCTAAGCGGCGTGCCTGTAGCGTTGCAGGGCCAGCCGAACTGCGGCTACCTGCTCGCGCAGGGATTCCCCGGCCGATCGCTCGGCAACGGGCTCTTCGCCGCTGCCGGCCAAGCCGGATGCCCCGCGGGTGCACCGACCGGTACGAACGTCTGCGCACCCCTCCCGGTCGCCGTCCAGCTGCCGTACTCGGATGAGTCCACGGTGGTGCGGCGTCAAGACTGGGCGATGTACATCAAGGACACGTATTCGCCCACGGATCGGCTCAAGATCGACCTCGGGCTCCGGCTCGACGCGGTCAACTGGCGGATGCCGACGTGCGACATCAACAATTGCCTTCCGACGTCGACGACCACGGCCGGCGTCAACTCGTTCAACTACGCTCAGGACACGCGCACGCCGCGCGTCTTCCAGCCGCGTTTGGCGATCTCGTTCCAGGCAACGAAGAACGATGCGTTCCGCTTCAGCTACGGACGCTCGGTGCAGTTCGCCCCGATCGCATCTGTCGACGTGACCGGTTCGCGCGCCGCGTATGCCGCGTTCACCGGAACGCCGTCGTACGACTCGTCGTCGGGTCTCGTGCCCGGGATGGCCGGTAGCGCAGCGATGTATTGCGGCGTCACCAACGATCAGTTGTGCAAGAACTACGCAGACCAGCTGTTCTGGGCGAATCAGGCGTACCTGGGCGTCCCGATCCAGCCGTTGCTGCCGACCACGTACAACAACTACGACTTCTCGTATTCGCACCTGTTCCCGCATCAGGTGTCGATGAAGATCACGCCGTTCTACAACAAGTCGTACAACCAGGTGGCGAACACCCAGTTGCCGCTGATCAAGAACGGCGTTCCGCTTCTGGACGCGTTCGGCGCGCCGGTCCTTGGGCCGGCGGTCAGCACCAACCTCGGCAAGAGCAGCATCACCGGCCTCGAGTTCTTCGTCACGAAGGAAGCGGCGTACGGTCTGTCAGGCTCGCTCTCGCTGACGTACCAGAACGAGTTCTCCAACGTCGTGCCGGGCTCGGGAAGCGAAGACTTCTTCCCGTCGATCCCGCCCGCGTCGCTGGCGCTCGGCAACCTGTACCGCGTCGGATTCCTGTCGCCGTTCGTCGGGACGCTGGCGCTCCAAGAGCGCACGCATTCCGGCTGGCGCATCAACCCGGTCATCTATTACAACCACGGCTATCCGTACGGCGCCGGCCTGCTGACGGCCAACACCGTCAACGGGATACCGTACAACCTGCCCAACACGAACGTGACGAACTCGAGCCAGCTCGGTTCGAACACTGGTGCACCGCAGTACGTCGATCCGCGCAACCCGGGGTCGAAGTTCAACCCGAACATCGACGCCACGCGCGGAACGCCGAACACCGCGGCCGCCGGCGGCGTGCTGAGCGCGGCGCGTTTCGCGCCGGTGCAGCTCACCGTCGAGTACCAGTCGCCCCGCAACCCGCGCAACACGTTCGGTGCGGTCGTGTTCAACGTGTTCAACCAACTCTACGGTCAACCCGCGGGCAACGGTCGGTTCCAGCCGGTCGCCACGGGCATCGGTGGTCCGTATTCGGGCTTCACGGCCAACGCGACGAACCCGCTGTACCGCGGTTTCTTCAACTACACGGAACGCCGTGGAAACCAACCGTACACTCTGAACCCTAGCGGCATCCCCCGTACGGTCCAGTTCTACTACCAGCTCAGTCTCTAGGAGGACGAGTGCGCGCACTCTACAGAGCGCTCGGCACGGCCGCGGGGATCTCGATCCTCGCGGCCTGCACGGGCGGACAATCAGGTATCGAACCCCCGGCTCAAGTGGACAAGACCGTTCAAAGCTCGCGGGCGCTGCAGTTCCGGGTCGGCACCGCGACGTATCGCGGCGTCGTTTACTTCAACACGCTCACGACGTTTCGCCAGACGAACGGTCTTTCTGGCACGCTGTACAATACGCCGACAATCACGGGGCCTGCCGGCTTCACCGTGACCGCAACAGGCGCGATTTCGGTCGTTCCTGCGACGAACACCGATGCAGGAACAAATCACCTCAGCGGAACGCCGCCTACGCAGCCGGGCACCACGGCCGTGGTGACGACATTTAATCAATCGGGTGGCGCGTTCGCCTACGCGCTCGCTCCGGGTAACTCGACCACGTCGGGTGCGCCGCAATATCCCAACAACACCGGCGTCGGCAGCGTCTTCAACACGAACTGCGTCCAGTGTCCGAACATCGGGCCGTTCGGTGTGTTGTTCGACGTGTACGCGCAGCCGCTGTTCCTGCCGTCGAACCGGCGCCTTCCGTTCCTGCTCGGGCCTCCGGCCGTGCCGGATTTCCATGACGGAACGTTCCCGTCGGCGTTCCTGGGGTACGACTCCGGGTTTCTTTCCTTCGGTATCGCGCCGGTCGCGGGCAACTACAATCTGCACATCGACGTGCCGAGTGCTACCGTCGGCGTCAACACCGCCACCTTCGACGCTCCGGCGACGCTGACGTCGACCGCCGGTCTCGGGACACAATCGCCGCCGGTGGTTGCGCTGCCCGTCGACCCCGTCACCTTGAAGAGCAATCACACGGCGATCATCACGGTTCCCGCGGCCGGCGCGGGCGCCACGAGCCAGCTCCTCTACATGACGGACATCGACGGGAATACCAACACGCCGACGTTCTACACGGCGGTCGTCCCGGCGGCGGGCGGCACGTTCACGCTGACCGCGACCTCGGGGCCGAAGCTTCCGAGCGGAGCGGGTGGGCCGCCCGTGTCGTCGGGCGACATCTTCTACGCGTACTCGGTCGGTGCCGATTACAACATCCTGGCGGCGGCCGTGCCGCTCAATCTCCAGCAGACCCCCGCGTTGCCGGCGCAGGCCGACATCACGATCTCCACGGTCAGCGCGCAAGGCGTTCCGTAAACGCCCTCCGCAATGATGCGAGAAGAGGGTGGCCCTTTCGAGGGCCACCCTCTTCCTTTTGTCTTACGGGAACTCGCCCGGCGTACCTGATACTTCAGAGGACATGCCCGTGACGCGCCCGACCGACCCCGCGCTTTCCTCCATCGCCGCGAGGATCGACGAGGGCATCCCGCTCAGCCTCGAGGACGGCCTCGCGCTGTTTCGCACGCCCGACATCCATACGCTCGGCCGGCTGGCAACCGCAGCGAAGGAACGCAAGAGCGGCAAGAACGTGTACTACGTCCTCAACCGCTACATCAACTCGACGAACGTGTGCTACGCGAACTGCACGTTCTGCTCGTTCGCGCGGTCCGAGAAGGACGCCGACAAGGTTCGCATGTCGGCGGACGAGGTCGTCGCGAGGACGCTCGAGACCGGCCCGAACTTCAACCAGCTGCACATCGTCGGCGGGCACGACCCGCGCCAGCTCTCGCTCGACTACTGGCTGCCGCTGATGCGGCGCGTCAAAGAGCTGCTGCCGCACGTGCAGCTGTCGCTGTTCACCGCCGCCGAGATCGACTACATGGCGCGGCGCCACCGCCTGTCGTACGACGAGATCTGCCGCACGCTGCGCGAGGCGGGCCTCGACAACGTCAACGGCGGCGGTGCCGAAGTGTTCAGCGAGCGCTTTCGCAAGGAAGTCTGTCCGAACAAGGTCGACGCCGCGCACTGGCTGGAGATTCACGAGACGCTGCACCGCCACGGCGTCGCGTCGAACGCGACGATGTTGTACGGCACGATCGAGACGCTGCAAGAGCGCGTCGAGCACTTGATCATGCTGCGCGAGTCGCAACGCCGTTCGCCCGGCTACAACGCGTTCATCCCGCTCGCATTCCATCCGGACGGCAACGCGCTGTCGCACCACGGCTGGACGTCGGGGCTCGACGACATCCGCATGTTCGCCGTCGCGCGCCTGATGCTCGACAACTTCGACCACATCAAAGCGTACTGGATGATCCAGGGGCTGAAGATCTGCCAGCTCGCGCTGCAGTTCGGCGCCGACGACATGGACGGCACGCACGGTTCGACCGACGAAGAGCTGATCTACCACAGCGCGGGCACGCGCTCCGGCCAGCACGTCGACGACCGCGAGTTCCGCCGCCTGATCGAAGAGGCGGGCTACGTCGCGGTGCGCCGCAACTCGACGTACGAAACGTTCCCGTACGACTGGAAGCCCGACGACACGATCCCGGGCCGCGAGCTCGTCGGGGCGGGAACCTGATCGCCGTGTCCGGCCCGAGCGCCGTGTCCCCCCTGCGGTACGGACGCATCGCCTACGTCAACGTCGCGCCCATCGAGACGGCTTTCGACACGGGCGCGGTCGCGCGCGACGCGGACGTCGTGGTGGACGTTCCGACGCGGCTCAACGCCGCGCTGCTCGCGGGCCGGCTCGACGTCGCCGCCGTCAGCGCCGCGCACTATCTCGACCACCGCGACTCGCTCGAGCTCGTCGGCGATCTGTGCATCGCGGCCGCGGGCCCCGTGCGTTCCGTGCTGCTGCTCTCGCCCGTGCCGCCCGCGCTGCTCGGCGGCACCTCGATCGCCGTGACGGCGCAGTCAGCGACGGGCAAGGTTCTGCTGGCCACGCTGCTCGAGAAACTGCAAGGCGTGAAGCCGGTGTATGAAGTCGTGGACGACGCGCTCGCCGCCGCCGCGAACGGGCGTCCCGCGCTGGTCATTGGTGACGACGCGCTCGTCGCGCGCAAGACCTGCCGGCCCGCGTGCATCTACGACCTCGGCGAGGCGTGGCACACGTGGACGGGGCTGCCGTTCGTGTTTGCCGTGTGGGCGGTGCGCCGCGACGTGCTCGCCGCGCGGCCGCACGACGTCGCCGCGCTCGCCGATGCGCTCGCGCGCGGACGCGCGTGGGGC
>JALZBE010000057.1 GCA_030947665.1 Vulcanimicrobiota bacterium
AGTGAACCGCGTCAAGACGGCGGCGCCCGGCCAGGGCTTCGACGCGATGACGGGCGACCTCGTCGACATGGTCAAGGCCGGCATCGTGGAGCCGTTCAAGGTCACGCGCTCGGCGCTGCAAAACGCAGCCTCGATCGGCGCGCTGGTCCTGACGACCGAAACGCTGATCGCCGACAAGCCGGAACCCAAGAAGGACTCCGGCGGCGGCGGCGGTGGCGGCGGCGGCATGGGCGGCTACGACATGATGTAGTCTTCGCCCACAATGTCACCCTGAGCTTGTCGAAGGGTGATCGAGCGAAGATGAAATCGAAACGGCCTCGGAGAGCGATCTCCGGGGCCGATTGATTCCTATCGTTCGGCAGGCGCAGGCGCGAGTCGAACCGTATCAGTGCCGACAACGTAACAGGGGTGCGAGGTGCGCGGGTGAGTGGCGGTAATCGTTTTGCGAACGAAGCATCGATCGACGAGAAGCTCTCCGTCGCGGAAGCATCTGGCGGTCAGGAGGCGCGGCAGATTGTGCTCGATCTCCAAACCATGTTCGCGGCGGATTCAATTGAGAATTTATGCGATCTTCGGCGGCCCCTCACGTCACGGGAATTTATTGCGGCGTGCCTTCTTAGATTATATAGGTTGCCAGGCGATGTCCTAAAAGGGAACGCATTTCACGCAGCCCGGCTCTGTGAAGTAACATTTGATAACGTTAGCCGCGACCTCCGGCTTTCGGAATATCAGCAATCATTTGAAAAGCTACAAATCTTGAGCGTCGCGCTTGAAAGAGCCATTCAGCGCGGTGCTGATGTGACGAACCGCTTCGCATTGCTGCCACAATTCGACTCTGCGCGTCAGGACTTCTTCCGCGCTTTCACGTCGGCCGAATCCCACGCTTTCGTAGTGCCCTTTCTTCCTCCACCATTACGCGATGTAACAGCATTCGTCGGACTTTTCGAAGCAGTAGCAAACTACCTCACCTCGGAAGGTGTAGACCAGTATCGGCGTTATGAAGCCGTTGCAGAAGCGTTCTCAACTATTGACTCTTCCGGCTCGACGGCAACCTGGCGCAAAACCTACGGCGGCGCACTCGCGAAACTGTTCGACGTTTTGAACGCAGATTATCGTGCGAGCGACATCCTAAAGCCCGCCGAACTGCTATTGGTGCCTGCTAGCCGTAAGTACCCATTGCAACACGGCAATCATGCGTTTTCCATCGGCCTGAGGATCGAGAACAGCGGCCCCGGAATCGCATTTGACACCGGGATCGAATTGAAGACGACCCTAAAAACGCCGCTCGCCTCGGTAAACCTCGGACGCGTCGACCCCGGAGAAATTACGATTGCACTACCTGCGCGTGTGGACGAAACGCCGGCAGACATCGTCATATGTGAAGCCCATCTCCGTTGGACGAATGTTGAGGGCCAGTCATATGACCGAACGGTAGTCTTTGAACTTGAAGCGCAAGATTCGCGCGTCGACTGGGGTAATGTCTATGCAGACGATATATACTCCATTGACCCTGTGACGACTGAAGAAAAATTGGTCGGACGGCAGGACCTGCTGAAGGAACTAACTACGCGCTTTTTGCGCCGCGTCGTACCTTCCTATCTGGTACACGGTCAGAAGCGAGTTGGAAAGACGAGCGTTGTTCGCAGCCTCGAAAGCGCGCTTCGGAGACGCGATTCAAACTATACGATCGTGTTTGCTGAGGCAGGAGATTTTAGGACTGCGGACTCGGACAGTAGTCTTTCCGCTCTCGGGTCCACGCTCGCGGAACGTCTAGTTTTCGAACTACCATCCTTTGACGGGGTTCTCTCCGTCGAGTTTGATCGCTCTATTGCCCCGTTGGGGGGGGTGATAGATAGATTTTCGAAGATGAAGCCCGAAACCAAGTTCCTCTTCATAATCGATGAATTCGACGCGCTTCCAATAGAGCTATATCGGCGAGGCGCCATTGGCGATACTCTATTCTTAAACTTACGAAGCCTATCAAATAAGTCAAATGTTGGCTTCGTGCTCGTTGGTTCTGAAAATATGTCGCAGATTTGGAACCAGCAGGGCGAGCAAATCAACCGGTGGGAAAATCTAGAACTTGACTATTTTGACCGCGATGAGGATTGGGGTGACTTTATAACACTCGTGCGGCGCCCTGCGGCCGGTATATTAGAATATGCTGATGATGCTGTTGACGCGATCTATGAATATTCGGCGGGAAATCCGTTTTTTACCAATTTGATTTGCCGCCGGGTGCTTGATATCGCAATTCACGCACGCGATGCATTCGTGTCGTCTCAGGAAATCGTGGCTGCTGTGTCGCTCGCCGCGCGGAGCGAACCTTTGGCGCGATTTTCTCATTTTTGGGATGATGGAATTATGGAAGCCGGCGATGGAAAGGAGCTGGTCAGTCTTAGGAGACGCAAGCTATTCTGTGCCATCGGTGATGTTACTCGAAGGCATGTATCTCGTCCACGGGAGGCGCTTGTAACGCACCCACTTGTGAGGGACCTAGGCGAGACCGTTATCAACGATGAGATTCGGGACCTGGAGCGACGCGGCATCATTTTGTCAGATCCGAACGAAATCCGCTTCAAGGTCAAGCTATTTGGCGAGTGGTTAGCACACTCAGGATTGCAGCGAATCGTATTGCAATATCAGGGCGCTGATAGTGCAATTGCGGTTCAAGCCGCTCAGGAACAAATGCTTATACGTTCGGAAGAGATAGAGGCTTTAGCAGACGATTGGATCTATCAAGGGCGTCCGCTGGGTCTGGAAAAAGTGCGCGCATGGCTTGTCCAATTCGGTGCGCCGGAACACCAGCGTATGGCCTTTGACGCTTTGTCTGCGCTACAGTTTTACACCAAACCGTGGATTTTGAATGCAATGCGCGACGTATTCGATCGACTCCGCCGGAAATATGAGACCGAGGAGAATCGATTCTTTACAAGGCGGAGAGATTTTCTGGTCACTCATCTTGACGCCTCGGGTAAGAGTGGCACATTGATGGCAAAGTATTTTGCCGACGAGAATTCTCTCGCCGACGGTAGCGTCGCGGCGCCGAGCGAGTTGCGACATGCGGTACACCTGCGAAAAGGCATCCGCGTAATCGTCGCACTTGACGATTTTGTCGGTACAGGCGAATCATTACGCAAGTCTTTAAAGAAACTGTGGGATGACAATGAAGAATTGTGGCGATCTGGCGATGTTGCATTGCATGTTGTCATCTTGGTGGGCTTCGGTGATGCCGTAGCGGAATTGCGAGACTATTGCCGTCGCCATGAGATCCGAGCCGAGATTGATCTTTGTGAGAGCTTGGATAATTCAGCCCGCGCATTCTCCGACCTATCGGAGGCATTTCCCGATCCCGTGCGTCGGCGCGATGCCGAGGCGATGATCCGGAACTACGGTGCCCGACTTCAAAAACGTTGGCCCGTCGGTTACGGCGATTCCCAAGCGCTAGTAGCGTTTGAGCACAACATCCCGAATAACTCCCTGCCAATATTCTGGTCTGATGCAGGCGTTTGGAAGCCGCTTTTTTCGCGTAGGTGAATCATTGGTTCCTGGGCGCCTCGCGCATCGCGGTCCATTTACAAAGTGGCGGACAAGGGCTTGCCCCATTGACAAACGTGGGGTAAGGTGACGAAGGGCCGTTTTCGCACGATTCGATAAGATGTAGTCGTGCCCAAGCCGCGCTCGCTCGGAGATTCGCTGGATGACGCTTAAGCTGGCCACGGTGAACCCGCATCGTGCCGTTACGCCGTTGCCGGCGATGCTGCGTACGCCGGGATGAGCGAACCGGGACGGCGCGAAACGCTGTCGTGATGAGCGGCTCAGCGAGCGACGACGGGCGCGTCCGATGCGCATGGGCGGGCATCGATCCTGCGATGGTCGCGTACCACGATAACGAGTGGGGCGTCCCGCTGCACGACGACCGCGCGTTGTTCGAGTTCCTCATCCTCGAAGGTGCGCAAGCCGGGTTGTCGTGGTCGACCATCCTGCACCGGCGCGACGGTTACCGGCGCGCGTACCGTGATTTCGATCCGGCGAAGGTCGCGCGATTCGGCGAGCGCGACGCCGCGCGGCTACTCGAAGACGAGCGCATCATCCGCAACCGCGCGAAGATCGCGTGGTCGGTGCGCAACGCGCAGGCGTTTCTCGCCGTGCAGCGCGAGCACGGCTCGTTCGACGCGTATCTCTGGAGCTGGGTTGCCGGCGAACCGCTCGTCAACCGGCCGCGCAGCGCTTCGAATGTTGCGGCGAGCACCGAGCTGTCGGACGCGCTCAGCAAGGACTTGCGCAAGCGCGGATTCGGTTTCGTCGGGTCGACCGTCTGCTACGCGTTCATGCAGGCCGTCGGCGTGGTGAACGATCACGGCGTGCGCTGCTTTCGCGCGCCGCCCGCACCGGGGAAGCGTCGGCGTTCCGGCGTATCGGTGCGCTGATGCTTCTCGCAGGCGACGCAGTGGTTCTGGCCGGTGCGACCGGGCGCGTCGGCGGCGCGACGCTCGCGACGCTGGTGCACGAAGGCGCGCGCGTGCTGGTGATCTCGCGTTCGCGCGGGCGCGCGCAGGCGGCGATCGACGAGCTCCTCGACGATGCGGAGCGCGCCGCGGCCGTTCCGTTCGCCGCCGATCTCGGTGACGCCGGGCAAGCCGCCGCGGCGGTCGACGCGTGCGTCGAACGGTTCGGCCGCGTCGATGCCGTCGTGAGCCTCGCCGGTGACGGGCGCGTCGCGCGGCTCGTCGATTCC
This sequence comes from Vulcanimicrobiota bacterium, assembly GCA_030947665.1. Classification (GTDB taxonomy): domain Bacteria; phylum Vulcanimicrobiota; class Vulcanimicrobiia; order Vulcanimicrobiales; family Vulcanimicrobiaceae; genus Vulcanimicrobium. The sequence goes on from JALZBE010000057.1 coordinate 4,739, forward strand.
TCGCTCGACGATCTGCGCGCGAACTACGCCGCGTTCGTCGAGACCGCGTACAATCTCGCGCTGCCGGCGCTGCGCGCCATGCTCGCGCAGCCGTATCGCGACGGCGCGCGCTCGCGCGGGCGGATCGTCGTCGTCACCGCCGGCTCCTCGAAGCAGCCCGCGCCGGGCCGCGGCTTGTTTGGCATCGCGAAGGCCGGCGTGAACGTGCTGATGCAGGCGATCGCGCGCGAGCACAAGGTCGATGGGATCGTCGCGAACGCGCTCGTGCTCGGCGGCGTCGCTACGGACGCCGCGCGCGGGTATTTGAATGCGGAAGACTTCGCCGCCGCGGCGACGCCGCAGGAGGTCGCCGACGCGCTCGCGTTCCTCGCGAGCGACCGCGGCAGCGGCGTGAACGGTGCGCTCGTCGACCTCAACGCACGCGAAGTCGACTGAGCGCATCAAAGGCGCCGAGCGCACCGGAAGCTGCCGCGCGCGCCGCGAAGCATCCGGCATGATGCGTTCGCTTGCCGTGCTTCTCGCAGTCGTTCTGCTCGGCGCCTCGCCGCCGCCCGTGTCGAGCGCGGACCGCGTCCCAGAGCTCGTCGGCAGCTGGACGTGCCGAAACCCGGCCGGCGCTCTGTCGACCGTCACGTACCGCACGGAGAACGGTGCGATCGTCGCGGACGAAAAGACGTCCGGCGCGTCCGCGGTGCACGTCCGCTTCCGGCCCGATCCCGGCGGCGGCTGGCACGTCGACCGCGACACCGCGTACACCCGTTTCAGCGGTTACGGCCCCGCCTGGACCAACGGCCCGTGGATCGTCACCGACTCGAACAAGCACGGCACCGTTATCCGGTACGAGCGCGTCGGCGACGGCACGCTGTGGCGTACGTTCAGCATCTCGGGCCAGGCGCCGTACGCGGGCGAAGTGTGCGCGAAGGGCGACGCGCCGCCCGACCCTGATCTGTGCGCGGTGATCGACGTGCCCGCATCGGTGGTGCGCGCCATGGAACCGGACCCGCCCGTCGAGGCGATACAGAACGGCGTCGAGGGACGCGTGGAGGTGCTGGTGTCGCTCGACGCAACGGGGCGCGTCGTCAACACGGCGATCAGGAAGAGCTCAGCGGTCCTGCTCAACGCCGCATCGCTCAAGTCGGCGCGGGAGTCGACGTACCGGCCCGCGCTGCACGACTGCAAGCCCGTTGCGAGCAAGTACTTGTTCACGGTCGACTTCGGCATGCGATGACAGCGCTCTACGCGCTGCCGCCGTGGGTGGTGCTGTTCGCCGCGGTCGTGATCGCCGTGGCGCTGGCGTGCTCCGGCCATCTGGCGGTGCGGCGCGCGTTCCCTCAGATCGACTTTCGCGCGCACAACGACGTCGGCGGGATCGTGCTCGGCGTGACCGGCGGATTGTTCGCCGTGATGCTCGCGTTCATCGTCGCGATCGTGTGGCAAGAGTTCGACGCCGCCACGCAGCGCGTCGCCGTCGAAGTCGGCGCCGCGACGGATCTGTGGCACACGTCGCGCGGCCTGCCGGCGCCGGTCGGTCCCGCCGTGCGCCGCGATCTCGTCAGCTATGCCGTACTGATGGTTAACGACGAATGGCCCGCCATGCGCACGGGCGGCCGCAGCAAGCGCGCGGAGAACGTGCTCACCCGCATGTTCGAAGACGTCGCGCAGTTCCGGCCCCCCAACGCCGGCGCAAGCAACGCGCAGTCGGCGTCGCTGCAATATCTGGGCGCGCTCCACGACGCGCGCCATCACCGGCTCGACGACAACAGCAGCGGCGTCTCGCCGTTCGAGTGGACCATCTTGCTCATCGGCGCGTTCGTCGTGATCGGCATCTGCTTTCTGGTCGGATTGGCCAGCTTGCGCGCGCAGCTGCTCATGACCGGCGCGGTCGCGGCGATGATCGCGGCGACGTTCGTGCTGATCTTCGAGCTCGACTATCCGTTCCGCGGCGATCTGTCGATCGAACCCGCGGGCTGGCAAGAGTTTCTGACCGACAACCGCTAGGCGCTCATCACGTCGGCAGGATTTCGCCGCGCCCAACCGCTAGCCGCTCGTCATGCTGCACGATTCGCTCGCCTGCCGCTGTCCGCAGGGACGGTTCCACCCGCACGTGTTCGCGTGCGCGGCGGCGCTGCTCGGCCGGCGCAGCTTTCTCGCCGGACTGGGCGCCTCGCTCGGGGCGGCGTTGTGGCCGAACGGCGCTCGGGCCGCGGACGGCGTGACGCTGCTGCGCGCCGCGGGACTGTTCGACGGGACGGCGATGCGCACGCCCGGCGTTCTCGTGATCCGCGGCGACCGGATCCTCTCGGCGAACGCCGGCGACGCCGGCAGCGGCGCGGCGGTGATCGACCTCGGCGACGCGACGCTGATGCCCGGGCTGATCGACGCGCACACGCACGTCGCGGCGAACACCGTCGTGTCGTCGTATCTGATCCGGTCCGAACGGTACGCCGACTCGGTCGCGGAAGCGGCGCTGCTGTCGATTCGCCAAGCGCAGTCGATGCTCGCCAACGGCTTCACCACCATTCGCGACGTCGGCGGCGGCGAAGGCATCGACCTCGCGCTGCGCAACGTGATCGCGCGCGGCGCGATCGCCGGCCCGCGCATCCTCGCGTCGGGCCCGATCCTCTCGATCACGGGCGGGCACGGCGACGCGAACGATCTGCCGCCGTACGTGAGCGTCGAGCACGATATCGAGTCGGGGATCGCGTTCGGTCCGTACGGCTTTCGCCAGCGCGTGCGCGAGCACGTCAAGCGCCACGTCGATTTGATCCAGATCGTCGCGACCGGCGGCGTGCTCTCGTACGGCGACGCGTTCGACGTTCCGCAATTCAACCTCGACGAGGTCCAAGCGACGGTCGACGAGGCGACGAAGTTCGGCCTGCACGTCGCCGCGCACGCGCACGGCGACCGCGGCATCCGCGTCGCGGTCGACGGCGGCGTGCACTCGATCGAACACGGCACCGGCGTCGGCGATGCGACGCTGCGCGCGATGAAAGACCGCGGCACCGCGCTCGTGCCGACCATCTGGGCGCTCGACTCCATTCTGCAGCCCGGCAACCCCAACAAGATCCCGCAGAATGGGCTCGACAAGGCGCACCAAGCCGCGCTGCTGCGCAACGAAGGGATGCAGCGCGCGCTCGCGGCGAGCGCGAAGATCGTCTTCGGCACCGATGCCGGCGTGTTCCCGCACCGCGAGAACAACAAAGACTTCGCGCTGCTGCAAGCGATGGGGATGCGGCCGCTGGACCTGCTGCGCTCCGCGACGTCGCACGCGGCCGACATGATCGGCACCAAGGACCGCGGCCGTCTCGCGCCGGGGCTGCTCGCCGACGTCGTCGCGTTCAACGGCGATCCGAGCGCGAACACCGCGCTGCTGGAGAAAGCGCCCGCGCTCATCATGATGGGCGGCACGCGCGTCGACCGCTCTGCGCTGAACACCTGATCCGCGGGGCGTCAGCTCGTCGCGCCCACCAGCTTCGCGAGCACTTCGGACGGCTCGCATTGCAGCTCCGCGGACAGCACGTCGCGGTACTGCCGGAAGTGGCGCAGCGCCGCCGCGCGGTCGCCGCTTTCGAGGTACGCGCGGATCGCGATCTCGCGCGCGGGCTCGTCGCACGGGTCGTACGCGATCATCTCGTGGCAGAGCGCGAGCGCGTCCTGCGTGCGGTGCTCCGCGAGCGCGTGCTTCGCGAGCGCCTGCGACACCTCGCAGCGCAGCTCGCGCAAGTGGCGTTCCGTCTGCTCGAACCACTCCCACGCCTCGAACTTCGGCGGCCGGATCGCGCGCAGGCTGTCGTACAGTTCGCGCAGCCCGGTCGCCTGGCGCGCGTCGAGCGCGCCGTCGGTGCGCAGCGTGCCCAGCGCGCGATCGATCTCCCACAGGTCCACGCGCACCTCGCTGCCGAGCCGGTAGCCTTCGCGCGTGCGCGAGATGACGTTGTCGTCGCCGAGCCGCGACTTGAGCCGGTGCAGGCACACGTGGAACGCATTGCGCGCGGCGCTCTCACCGAGGTCGGGCCATAGCAGATCGGTCAGCCGGTCGCGCGAGAGCGCCTCGGCGCGCATCGCGACGGCGGTGAGCAGCGCGTGCTCGCGCTCCGCGAGCGTGATCGCCTGCCCGTCGCGCACGACGCGGCCGGTGACGAGTTCGATCATGAGCCCGCCGCGCGCGGCCTCGCCGTCGGCTTCGCGGCGATAGCGCCGCACGAACGGCTCGAGAAATTTCCCGGCCTCGCCGCGCGCGATCGCATCGATCGCCTCATGCAGCTCCGTCGACTCGACGCGTTGCGCGAGCGATGCGGCCTCGATGCGCAGCGCGCGCCGCCGCGCGGGGTTCAGCTCCGCGACCGCGAGCGCGCTGAGCACTTGGTAGAACGGTGACCGGCTGCTGGCCGCGGTCTCGCGCGCGACGTCGGCGTGGCGCAGCGCCGTGGCCGGGTCTTCTGCATTGCCCGCCGCGATCAAGTGGCCCAGCGCGACCCACTTGGGCTGGTCCGCCTGCTGCGGCTCGCCCGCGTGACCACGCGCGCACGCCGTGAAGAATGCGAAGCCGCGCACGCCTTCGCGCTCCACGACCGCCTCGAGTGCGAAGGCGTGTTGTACGAAGT
>JALZBE010000413.1 GCA_030947665.1 Vulcanimicrobiota bacterium
CTCTGACCGGGGCGCATGCCGCCGTCGTGAACCCTGACGCGGCCGCCGCGTACGCGGAACGGCACGCGCTTCACGCGTTGCTCGTGCAGCGCGGCGGCGAGATCGTATTCGAGCGCTACGCCGGCGGCTACGACGCCGCCAAACCGCACGCGCTCTACAGCGGAACGAAAAGCTTTTGGGGCGTGCTCGCCGTCGCCGCGCAGCACGACGGCCTGCTCGACGTCGACGAACCTGTGTCGCGCACGCTCCCGGAATGGTCCGCCGGTGACAAGGCGCGCGTGCGCCTGCGCGATCTGCTGCAGCTCACCAGCGGCATCGGCTTCGGCGGGCTCGGCTCGGCCGTGCCGTCGTTCGACAAAGCGGCGGCCACCGAGCTGAAGGACGAACCGCGCGCGACGTTCACCTACGGCGGCATCCCGCTGCAGGTGTTCGGCGCGGTGCTGGCGCGCAAGCTCGCGCCGCGCGGCCTCTCGCCCAACGCGTACCTGCACGAACGCATCCTCGATTCGATCGGCCTGTGCATCGGTTCGTGGCGGACGCTCGAGGACGGCACGCTGCCGCTGCCGACGGGCGCGTTCGTCACCGCGCGCGAGTGGTGCAAGTTCGGCCAGCTCGTGCGCGACGGCGGTACCTGGGAGAAGAAGACGATCGTGCCGCGCGCGTCGCTCGCGCACTGTTTCGCAAGCTCCGATGCGAATCCGCGCTACGGCTTGGGCTGGTGGCTGAGCCCGCTCCCCGAGCATCCGGACGTGGTGTACGCCAGCGGCGCCGGCGGGCAGGCAATGTACGTCGTCCCGTCCGCCGATGCCGTGGTCGTGAAGTTCGGCGGCTCCGCGTCGCACAAGCACGACGCGTTCCTCAAGCGTCTCTTGGGCTAGCGCACTCGCTGCGGCTAGACCGCCTTCTCGTCGCCCGCGGGGAACTGCGGCGCTTCCGCCACGTACGCATCCCACGGCGCCGTCTTGGTGACGGTCGCGCCGCGCGTCAGCGCATCGGTCACGCGATCGAGCGACGACAGCAGCTGCGCGTAGGCGTCCTGCCCGAGCACGTCGAGCACGTACCGTTCGATCGCGTACGCGTGCGCGCGCGCGTCGTTGAGCAGCCGCATCCCTTCGGCGGTGAGCCGCAGCGTGAGCGATCGTCCGCCGCCCGCGGCGGGCGCGCGCGTGAGGAGCTTGCCCGATTGCAGGCGTGCGACGATCGTGATCATCGCCTGCGGCGACACGTAGCTCATGCGCGCGAGCTCGGCGCTCGAGATGTCGGCGTTCTCCTCGATTGCCGCGAGCGCGAGGAACTGCGGGATCGTGATCCCGATCTGGCTGAACTCGGTCTCGAGCGCGGCGCGCGACGCGGCTTGCGCGTACTTCAGCTTCGACAGCAAATGCTCGCAGACGCTCAGCTCTTCGAGGCGTGCGAGGACGTCGGGCGAGTCGGCCATGGCCGCTGGTTCCCCAGCGGCCCGGCCGTCCTTGCTGAACTCGGGAGCGCCGGCGATCAGGCCGGCTGCCAGGTGGACCCGTCGCTGAAGGTCACCGCTTCGACGGCGCATTGCGCGCTCTCGGAGCCGAACGCGTTTGCGCTCGCGGGCGGGGTGAAGTCTTGAACGATGGGCGTGCCGGTCGAGAACGTCCCCGCGTCGTCGATGATCTGCGTGCGGCCGCCATAGCGCACCGCGAAGCGGACGCCGGTCGCTGTGAGGGGCGCCTGGTTGATGAACGAGATGCGGAGATTGCCGCCCTGGAACGACGCGGACTCCGGGATCCCGGTCGACGACGACGGCAGCCATTGGCTGGTGTAGTCGCAGGAAACGACGGTGACGGGCGCGTCGGGCGCGGCGATGGGCGAGGAGCCGAGGGTGAGGATTCCGGCCAACCCGGTGGCGAGAGAGGTGGTGAGGATCGGCATGGCTTTCGATTTCCTTCGAGGGACAAGTGAGCTATTGGCTTTATATCAATACTTTTATATAAAGTCAAGAGGCAACAAAAAAGCGCCGCGAGGGTGATCTCGCGGCGCTCCGTCTCCCCGAAGGGGATCGTTGTTTTTACGCGGCTGCGGCGGCCTTACGGCGGCCCGTCTTCCGGGTCGTCTTCCGGGCGCCGGTCTTGCGAACGGCTTTGCGCGCGCCGGTTTTTGCTTTGGTCTTGGCTTTCGTCTTGCGCGCGCCGGTTTTTGCTTTGGTCTTCTTGGTTTTGGTCTTGGTCTTGCGCGCAGCGGTCTTCGCCTTGGTCTTCTTGGTCTTGGTCTTGCGCGCGGCGGTCTTCGCCTTGGTCTTCTTGGCTTTGGTCTTGCGCGCGCCGGTCTTCGCCTTTGTCTTCTTGACTTTCGCCTTGACTTTGCGCGCGACTTTTTTCACCTTCGAGGCGACCTTGCGTGCGGCTTTCTTCACTTTGGTCGTGATCTTGGTCTTACGCGCGGCGGTTTTCCGCGTTGCTTTCTTACGCGTGGTCTTTCGACCGGACGCGGCCTTTCTTGCGGCCATGCGGTAGTACTACCGTTCCTTTCGACGTCCGCGGTACCCGACGGACGCGCGGCGATCCGGCGGGGCGACCGCCGGCTAGTTGCTCTCCTTATACCACCAATGCACGTTTGCACGCAAGTTTTTACCGCCGCGCAAGAGGAGACGCGCGTGTCGTCGTCGTCGGATGCGCGCGAAAACGGTCGCCGCGAAGGAACCTTTTAGCACGCCGCGCAAGCCGCCAAGCATGATCAGACGTGTGTCGTCGACCGCGTGCGCATTGGTGTGTGCCGCGCTCGTCTTCGCGCCGTTGTCAGCGCGTGCTGACGTGTCCGAGGCGAACGCGCTGAGCGCCGGTCTCCTTGCACCCGCCAACGCGTCGCTCCAGCGCGCGCTTCGAGATATCAAGGAAAACCAGGCCGCCGCGAATGCCGCGAAGGACGTCGCGCAAGCGAATCCGACCGGCACGCTGCAGGCGCCGCTTCGTCGTCCCAGCTTGCCGCAAGGTTTCACGTATAATCTGGACGTCTCGTTCGCGTATCCGCTGAGCAACGTCGGCTTCAACGCCGGCGACCCGGGCGGGATGGACGCGGGCTTCGGCTACGCGTTCGACCGCACGCACCGGCTGCAAGTCGGTTACTACGAGATCCAGCAAGTCCCGATCAACTTCAGCAACAAGAACGTTCCGTTCTATCTGCAAGGCTTCACCGGCCCCGGTTCCAACTTGCCTGGCGCGTCGCTAGGCACCGTGAACACCGGCGTCGTCGACGCGACGACCAAGGACAAGATCCTCCAAGTCGGCTTGCAGAATCTCTTCGTGCTCGGCGGTAAGCTGCCGATCGTCATCACGCCGACGTACTTGTCGCACACGGCGACCATCGGCGGCCACTCCGACGAGCAGCTCGTCGAGTACAACGGGTTCCCGACGACGGTGCGGCTCCGTACGGAACAGGAGTGGCTGCTCGGCGTCACGCTGCCGTTCCTCGCCACACCGCGCATGTTCGGCACGTTCACCGTCGCTCCGCAATGGCTGCTGCATCGCGCCGGCGTCAACCAGACCAATCACCCGCAGCTCTTCATGCTCGGGTATCTCGAGTACCGCGCGAACCCGGCGACGACGTTCTTCTTGCAGCCGTCGCGCCTCGTCCAGTACAACCC
>JALZBE010000058.1 GCA_030947665.1 Vulcanimicrobiota bacterium
CGGCAGCGCCAGCACGACCAGTGCGAGGAGCGCGGGGCGGAAGCCCAAGCCGAGCAGCGGCAGTGCGAGCGTGAGGATGGCGAGCGACGGGACCACGCGGAAGCCGCCCGCGAGCGCGAGCAGCAGTCCCCGCGGCAGCGCACGGTCGGCCGTGACGCCCGCCAGCGGGATCCCGATCGCGAGCGCGACGACGAGGGCCGAGGCGGCCAGGCCGACGTGCGCGCCGAGGTGGGCCATGAAGTCCGTGCTCACGCGCCGAACCGCTCCGGGATCATGCTCTCCGGTTCGCAGATCGGCTCCGAGCTCCGCCCACCGGCGGTAGCGGCACCGGTTCCCCTCGACGACCCCTCGCTCTACATCAACCGCGAGACGTCGTGGCTGGAGTTCAACGACCGGGTGCTCGAGGAAGCCGAAGACGAGCGCAACCCGCTGCTCGAACGGCTCAAGTTCGTCGCGATCTACGGCACCAACCTCGACGAGTTCTTCATGATCCGCATCGCCGGGCTCATGCAGCAGCTCGCGGCGCAAGTGCACAAGCGTTCCGACGACGGCCACACGCCCGAAGAGCAGCTCGACATGGTGAGCCATCACCTGCGCCGGTCGCTCGCGCGCGTCACCGACTGCCTGCAGAACCAGATCCTGCCGGCGCTCGAGCGGCACGGCATCCGCATCCTGGGCTACGACCAGCTCGACACCGCGACGACGCGCGCGATGCGGCGCTACTTCGAAGAACGCGTCTTCCCCGTGCTCACCCCGCTGGCGATCGACAAGGGCCATCCCTTCCCATACATCTCGAACCTGTCGATCTCGCTCGCCGTTGAGCTAGAGGAGGAGACGCCCGACGGTCCGATCCGCTACGTCGCGCGCGTGAAGGTGCCGGGCTCGCTGCCGCGGTTCGTGCCGGTGGAGTCGGCACCGCGCGGGCAGCGCTGGTTCGTGCTGCTCGAAGACATCATCGCGCACAACGTCGAGGCGCTCTTCCCGGGCTTGCGCGTGACGGACTCGTATCTGTTCCGCGTCACGCGCGACGCCGATCTCGACCTGCAGGAAGACGAGGCCGACGATCTGCTGCGCGCGATCGAGTCGGAACTGCGCAAGCGCCGTTTCGGCGAACCGGTGCGGCTCGAGGTCGAGCCCGGCATCCCGCCCGCGCTCAAGCGCAAGATCCTCGAAGCGCTTGAGCTCGACGAGGGCGACTGCTACGAGGTCGACGGGATGCTCGGCACGGCCGATTTGTGGACGTTCGTCAACCTCGACGAGCCGGCGCTGCACGATCCGCCGTTCACGCCCACCATCCCGAAGCGGCTGATCGGCCAGACCGACATGTTCGCGGTGATCCGCGAAGGCGATCTGCTGCTGCATCATCCCTATGAGTCGTTCGACCCCGTCGTGCAGTTCGTGCAGCAGGCGGCGAACGATCCCAACGTGCTCGCGATCAAGCAGACGCTGTACCGCACGTCGGGAAACTCGCCGGTCATCCAAGCGCTGGTCGACGCGGCGGAGAACGGCACGCAGGTTGCCGCGCTCATCGAGCTCAAGGCGCGTTTCGACGAAGAGAACAACATCCACTGGGCGCGCATGCTGGAGCGTTCCGGCGTGCACGTGGTGTACGGCCTCGCGAACCTCAAGACGCACGCCAAGGTGACGCTCGTCGTGCGCAACGAGCCCGACGGGATCCGCCGGTACATGCACTTCGGCACCGGCAACTACAACGACAAGACGGCGCGCGTGTACACGGATCTGTCGCTGTTCACGTGCCGCGCCGACCTCGGCGCGGACGCGACGCAGCTGTTCAACGCGCTCACCGGTTTCTCGAAGGCCGACAGCTACGAGCAGCTCATGGTCGCGCCGACGAGCTTGCGCAGCGGCTTCACGGAGCTCATCGACCGCGAGACCGAGCACGCGGAGGCCGGCCGGCCGGCCGGTATCGTCGCGAAGCTCAACGCGATCAGCGACGCCGGCATCGTGCAGCACCTGTACCGCGCGTCGCGCGCCGGCGTGCCGATCGACTTGATCGTGCGCGGCATGTGCGTGCTGCGCCCGGGCATCCCCGGCGTGAGCGAGACGATCCGCGTGCGCAGCATCGTCGGGCGATTCCTGGAGCACTCGCGCATGTTCGTGTTCGCCAACGGCGGCGACCGCGAGGTCTACGCCGGCAGCGCCGACTGGATGGGCCGCAACCTCGACCGCCGCGTCGAAACGGTTGTGCCCGTGCTCGACCCCGTGCTGCGCGACGCGATCTGCGACGACATCCTCGCGGTGTCGCTCGGCGACAACGTGAAGGCGCGCATTCTGCGCCCCGACGGCGGCTACGAGCGCCGCGGCGTCCTGCCGGGCGAGAAGCGCGTGGAGTCACAGCAGATCTTCCTTAAGCGCTATCAGGCGGTCTGACCTCGGCGAGTTTTAGAATTCGCTTCCACTCCTGCGGTGATACGGTCTGCACCGACAATCGCTGGCCTTTGCGCAGCAGCGGCATGAACGCGAGCGCGGGGACCGCGCGCAATTCCTCGAGCGTGACGAAGCGCGGCAGCCGGCGCACGAAGCCGACGTCGACGCACCACCATTTCGGGTCCTCGAGCGTCGAGCTGGGGTCGTAGTACTCGCTCTTCTTGTCGAACTGCGTCGAGTCAGGATGCGCCGCCGCGACCACCTCACAGATGCCGGCGATCCCGATCGGCTTGGTACTGGAGTGGTAGAAGAACGCGAGGTCGCCGGTGCGCATCTCGCGCATGAGGTTGCGCGCCACATAGTTACGCACGCCGGACCATTCTTCGCGTCCAACCCGTTCCAGGTCGTCGATCGAGAAGCTCTCGGGCTCGGTCTTCAGCAGCCAATAACGCGGCACGCGCGCGACGTTCGCCGCGAAACGAGAATGCCCGCCGCGGGTGCGGCGGGCATTCGTGCGTCCTGACCGTGTCGCGTGCTATGGCGTGACGTCGAGGTTGATGCGAATCGTGCGCGGGGGGAGCGAGTTGAGGTTCGCGTTCGATTGGGACGGGAGCAGCTGCCCACCGGAAAGGTAGACGGTCGGCTGGAAGTTGCCCTGGTTGCTCAAGCTGCGACCCAGATACGTCCCGGTGTTGAGATTGAAAAGGTTCTGGGCGGAGATCAGCAGCCGGGCCTTCGGGTGGACGCGGAAGCGAGCCGACGCGTCCCACACCGTGTACGGCGGGCCGAACGAGAAGTTGTTCGCTGCGGCGTAATCGACGCCCAACGCGAACACGTCGCCGCGCGCGTCGCCGTAGAGCAGCTGCGCGTACGACTTGAAGAACGGGTGTCCGAAGATCTGCGCGCCGTTGACGTTGAAGTTGCCGTTGGCCGGCGTGGTGTTCGAGAAGTAGATGCTTCGCGGCAGCTGGTCGAGGAACGTGCGCTGCGCCGAGCCGGCCAGGAAGTAGCCCCAACCGTTGACCGGGTTTTTCGAAAGCTGCAGCTCGGCGCCGTACGAGCGCTGGAGCGGGCCGTTGATCTGGTTCGACTGCAGGCACAGGGCATTCGGGAAGCCGGCATTTTGCCCCGGACCGCAGATGCCGGTGATCGGCGCAAGAAGCGTCGTGTTGGCGAGGAACACGTCGTGGACGGTCACGTTGTAGAAGTCCATCGACAGCACGCCGCCGTCATGCATCCGGTTGTCGAAGCCGAGATTGTACGCGACCGTTGTCTCCGGCTTCAGGTTGAAGTTCGGGATCGAGTTCGTGTAGTTTCCGCCGTTGGCGGCGTTCGGGATCGTGATGCTCCCGAAGCCGGAGACCAGCGCCGGCCACGGTTGCGTGATCGACGACCCAGCGTTCCCGCGGAACGAGAGCGAGGGCGTGGCACGGAACTGGAAGCCGAGATGCGGATCGTAATGCGAGTAGTTGGTGGTGCGCGTCACGAGCGCGACAGGAGCCGCACCGGCATTCCCGGCGGACGCGTACAGCGCCAACACCGCCGGATTTTCGATCTGGGCGTTGATCTTGAAGTTCGAGAAGTAATTGCCCAAGAACACGTGGAGGCGCGGGCCGAGTTCGAACGATCCGGTGACCGCGAGATCACCGTATTGGGCGACGGTCGGCGGTGTATTGATCGCCGAGCGCGGAAGGAAACCGGGCAGCGTGCAGCTTGGCTGGTACAGCGTTCCCACGGGCCCGAGCGACGTGCCGGGGACGGTCACCGCCGATGCGCCGCTTCCGATGACGAAGCCGCAGCCCGCCGCCGCGGCGGTCTGGTCGCCGCTCTGCGATTGCGAGAAGTCCTTGCGATAGTCGTAGCTGACGTTGAAAACGTGCGGTCCGACCGGGTGGATCCAACTGAACGTGTAGCCGTTCAGGCGGTCGAGCTCCGGCTGACTGAACGGCGTTCCGAATGCCACCACGCCGTCGTTCTGCACCCCCGTCGACGTCGTGAAGCACGTGTACGGCGGCGTCGGCGAGCACGTCGGCGCGTTGGGCGTCGTCGCGAACTTGTGCGGCGTGCCGTCGGGGCCGATGTAGGCGGGCCCGTTCTGGCCGGTGGTGACCGGGAAGCACGGTCCCTTGGCGCCGGTGCCGGCGACCGGGGCTGAGAAACGGACTTGACAGTTTGCCGCGCTCGTCACCGCGAACCATCCGCCGCCGTTGCCGGGGTACGAATTCTCAAAGTCGCCGCTGATGAAGCGGTTGATCAAGTGCGTGTACGGGCGGAACAGAAACGTGTCGTTTTTGAGCGACGTCCGGAACTCGGCCGCGAACGTCGGCTCGTTGTTCTGGATAAATGAGTTGGGGAACCACGTGTACGCGTCGACGGTGTTCCCGATGTTCGAGAACGTGTACGGCGCGGTGTAGGTCGAAGTGGCACCGCACGTCGCGAGCGTCGGTTGGAACACGCCGGCCGTTTGGCAGGCCTGGACCGTCATATTCCCCTGGTATGCGGCGTACGAGCCGCCCTGCGGCTGGTACTGCCCTTGCAATCCGAGGTACTCGAGCGTTACGGACGTGTTCCCGCTCAAGCGATAGCGCAGCTTCACCAGCTCGCCTTCCAGCGAGTACCGGTTCGAGAAGTCACCCCGCCACTGGTCGAGCCCGATGATGCTTGGCGGCTGGAGGGTGCCCTTCGTGATCGAGCCCGAGTTGCTGGCGCCGACACGATCCTTCGTCTGGTTGTTCCACGGACCGTTGACGCCGTGGAACGCCTTTTGCACGATCAGGCTGGCGCGGTCGTTGGTGAGAAAGTTGACGTCCGCGAAGACGTTGTACTGACCGCCGTTGTAACTGTCGGTCCCAAAGCTCAGGCCGGCCGAGTTTTTGCGTGTGAAGTCGCGCGTTCGGAGGTTGACGGTCCCGACCGCCGACTCGCCGGCGATCGAGCCGTTGAGGCCCGCTCCTTTCACGACCTCGACGTCTCCGAAGATCGAGGCCACGGCGTAGTTGGTGTTCCAGGTCCCGGAGATTCCCGAGCTGATCGGGTGACCGTCGATCGTGACGCGCGTCTGCTTGTCCAGCCCGCGAACGGCGAAGCTCGTGTTCGGCGTGGCGGAGAAGGTGCGCGTGGCGACGACGCCCGGCAGGACCGAGACAGTATCGGTGAGGTTGGCATTTTGCCGCAGTGTGATCTCGAGGGGCGGGAGCACGTTGACCGGCGACTCCGAGATGTTGAACGGCGTACGATTGAACGAGACGCCGGTGCGGCCGATGACGCGCAGGCTCGAGAGGTTCAGCTCTTGCAGCGTGACGCCGATCGTCTGCGACGTCCCCGCGACCACCGCCAGATCGTTCTGCGTCGTTTGGAAGCCGCCGTGGTTCACGGTAACGGTGTAGACTCCCGGCGGCAGGTTCAGCGTGAACGAGCCGTCGTTGCGCGACTTCGTCGTGTACGATTTAGCGCCGCCCTCGACGAGGACGGTGGCGTCCGCAAGCGGGGCGCCGCGCGAGTCGGCGACTTTACCGCTGATCGCGACGGTCTGGTCGGGCGCCGTTTGCGCAACCGTCTGAGGGACCGACGCCGCGCCGGCGGTTCCGGTCAAACTCAGGTACGCAAATGCGACGGCCGCGGCGGCACGATAGAGTGTGCGCACGGAGTGTTCCTTTCGAAGCGGGCTGAGGCACCTTTAGAGGCGGAACGAGCGTAGCCCCCCGACGTTAAATTCAGATCATGTATGGAAATTCGGCGGGGAGCCGCGCACACGCCGGATAAGCTGGCCGTGCTGGACTTCCGCGGCTCACCTCGCCGGGAGTTCGTGGCACCGTCGCCCTTGTGGATACGGTGGATAGCGCGCTTTCCAAAGGAGTACTCGTGCTCAGCATGTCACGCGTCCTGAGCGTTGTCGGGCTCGCAGCGATGTTCGGTGGACCTCTCAGTATGGCACCGGCACTCGCTCAAAGCACCACGGCGCAGAATGCGCCCGCGGCGACGACCCAGCTCACCGGTATCGCCACCGATTCAGGAGGAGCGCCCTTGCCGGGCGTGAGCCTGACGCTTTCGGGTCCGCGGACGTATACAACCACGACCGATGCGCAGGGCCGCTTTACGCTCAGCGTCATCCCCGGCGTCTACGTGGCCAACGCCCGCAAGGGCGGCTTCAACCCGGCACAGGTCACGGACTACGCGGTCGTTGCCGGCACTCCGGCGACGCTCAACGTCACGCTGCAGCAAGTGACCTTCGCGTCGCTGCGCGAGATCGGCCGCGTGTCGACGACGTCCCGGGCCGGCGGCAGCGTGTTCAACTCGACGCCCGCCTCCATCGCGACGATCGGTCGCGCGCAGATCGAAGATCAGGCGCAGTTCCAAGTGATGCGTCTGCTCGATCAGACGCCCGGCGTCGTGACCGGTCACCCGAGCAGTACCGCGAACGCCGCGGCACCCGGCGCGATCACGATCCCCAACGTCCGCGGCGGACTGTCGTTCGAAACGCAGGGGCTGCTGGACGGCCACCCGCTGTCCGTCGGCCGCTTCGGAAACTACGTCACGACGTTTCTCGACAACGAAGTGTTTCAGACGATCGAAGTCGTGAAGGGCCCGGGCGTGTCGACGCCCGTCATCAACCTCGCGGTCAACGGGTCGGTGAACTTCCGCACGATCGATCCGACGGCGCAGCCGAGACAGTACCTGCGGGTGGGCTACGACTCGTTCGGCGGGACGAACTTGGGCTTCCGCACGACCGGTACGACTCTCAATGGCAAACTGGGCTACGCGTTCGTCTACGCTTCGGACGGCACGCCCGGACCGGCGAACAACTATCCCGCCATGGTCGCGTTTCCGAAGAACGTGCAGATCACCGGCGTCGATCAAACCGGCAAGCCGGTCAACGGCTATCTCACCGGGAACGGCGTCGGCGCCCCCAACACGGCATTTACGACGACCGCCACCGACCCCAACAAGGTGCTACCCAACCCGTACGCGCCCTTTTTCGGGCAGCCGAACAACGCGTTCGCGACGCTCGTCGGCTGCTGCCAACCGATCGGAACGCAGTACAACGTCAAGAACGAGCTCGTGAAGCTGCGCTACAACTTCACCCCGTCGACCTCGCTCACCGCAAGCTATCTCGGCTCGCAAGCGTACGCCAATCAAGCTGGCAACAATTTCACGCAGCAGCAAGACTTCTTCACACCGGGTTCGACCTACACATCCGGTCCGACCGGGATCGCGAACAACACCCCGTTCCTCCTCTACACCAGCGGCGGGACCACGAACGGCGGTTCGCGCACCGAAGAGACCAACAACGAACCGGTTTTCCAACTGGAGTTTCGCACGGCGCTCGGCCGCGACAACTTGATTGCGCGCGCGTATACCGCGTCGATCAGCCGTCTGCTCTACAATAACCTGAATCAAGCAAACGCCTCGTACTCTCAGGGCTATAAGCTCTACGGTACGGCAACGCTCACGCCGGTCGGCGGCGGCGCCCCCTTCAACGCGGCCTTCAACGGCCAGAACGTCACGGTTGGGTACGTGCCGGGCGGTACCGCGATCGGGACCGGCTTCGGCGGGGCACCAAATTACTTCCGCCAGACCGAAGAGGACAAACTGCGCGGGTACTCGGTCGAGTTCGATCACTTCCTCAACAAGATGGACGACCTCGTCGCCGTGTCGTACGACACGTATCGCTCGGAGACGCACTACCGTCAGATCAACTCGCCGTCGACCAATGGGACGACCGGTGTCGTGACCGAGGGGATCACCGACCCGATTGCTCAAGGATCGTACCAAAATAACGGCACGCTGCAGATACGCCTCGCAGCGACGCGCGGCAAGCTGAGTGCGACGCTCGCAAACTATTTCTCGACCTTCCAAAACCATTCGAACATCGCGGATCAGACCGTGACGCCCACCCTGATTCGCTTCATCGACACGAACAACTCGCATTGGGATCCGCGACTAGCGCTCACGTTCCGCTCGACCCAAGACCTTTCGCTGCGCGCCGCCGTCGGATCGTCCGTGGCGTCCCCGTACATCAACCTGTATTCGGGTACGATTCAGACGCCCGCCTCCGCCTGCGGATCGTCGTGCACGTCGGTCGTCCTGAGCCTTCCGCCGCTCAATCTCAAACCGGAAACCGGGTTCGGGTACGACCTCGGGTTCGATGCCCGGCTGCACGACGGGGTGACGCTCGTTTCGGGCGATATCTATCGCACCAACCTGTTCAACCAGCTCTTGAGCGCGGCGACGATCGACACCGGCACGACGTTCACGAACCCGGGCGGCAACGCCCCGATCTTCCTGAAACAGGCGTCGAACCTGCCGCGGGCGCGCTACGAGGGCGCGGAGCTCAAGATCAACCACGATCCGGGCATCGGATTCGGGTACACGGCCGCGATGTCGCTGATCCGCGCATATCCGATCAACATACCGCCCTCGTTCTATCGCACCAACGCGACGACGGCGTTCGGCACGAACCTTGCCGTCGTCCCCGGCATCAACTACCTGCCGGGCGGCTCGACGGGCAACGGCGTGAACGCCGTCTCCAACCAGTCGATCCCGTACTCGCAACTCTACAGCGAGCTGCATTTCCGGAACGGGCCCGCATCGCTCGTCCAACTCGGGATGACGGTCTACGGTGCGAACAACTCGTTCAATCGCGCACCGTTCACGCTGTTCAACGGTTCGCTTCGCCTCCCGATCGGCGACAAGTTCACGACGCTCCAGATCTCAGGTGACAACTTGTTCAACTACGCGGGCGGTCAGTATTACGTCGAAGGCAACTCGCTCAACACCGCGGCCGAGCCGCTCGTGGGCGGGCTACCTTCATCGCTCGTCAACATGAATTCCGTGCCGCAGCGCAAATTCACGTTCACGCTGCGGCGTAATTTCGGCCGTTAGACCGACAACGGGAAAAAAGAAGGCCGCGTCAAACG
>JALZBE010000414.1 GCA_030947665.1 Vulcanimicrobiota bacterium
GTGTCGTTGACGTCCTTGAACCCGTCGAGGTCGATCAGCATCAGCGTCCACGTCGCGCCGGCACGCCGTGACGGGCGCTGCAGCGCGGCGAGCCGCTCGCGCAGCACGCGCACGAAGCTGCGCCGGTTGTGCAGGCCGGTGAGCGGGTCGCGCTCGGCGAGCTGGCGCAGCCGCGCCTCGCGGCGGCGGCGTTCGGTCACGTCGTTGGCGAGCAGCAAAATCGCTGCGTCGGGCAAACCTTGGCGCATCGCGACCGCGGTGAGCTCGCACCACGTCGCGGTGCCGTCCGGCCGGCGGATGCGCGTCTCGACGCGCACGGACGCCGTGCGCCCGTCGAGCAGGCGCGCGAACGCATCGCGCAACGTCGCCCGATCGTCTTCCGGAACGAGCGGCATGATCGACGTGGTCTCACCGCCGCCCAGCGCGAGAAACGCCATGTTGTTGCGCAGCACGTTGCCGTTGGCATCCACGCTGCACATCCCGATCGGACTTTCTTCGAGGATGCGGTACGACGCGTCGAGCGTGTCGATGATGTCGCGATAGCGCGCGTTCTCGAGCGCCATGTCCCGCTGCGCCGTAACGTCGGTCATCGTCGAGACGATCGTCGCTTCCGCGTTGTCGTCGTCGGCGCCGACCAGGTGGCTCGAGATCGCGATCCACATCGACGCACCGTCGGACGTCCGCACGGCGACCGTGACCTGCCCGTGTTCGAAGGCGCGCCGCAGCACGGCTTGTATCGGCTGCTCGGCGCCGACGGGCGTGCGGTCTTCCCAAGACACCTGCCAACGTGTGTGGAGCGGCGCGCGACCGCAAAGCTGCTCGGGCGAAAGACCGAACATGCGCAACGCGGGCGCGTTCCAATCGCGAACCGCCCCGCCCGTATCCTGAACGACTACCCCTTCGTCCAGCGTGTCGAACACCCGTCGGCGCCGCTTCGCGTCACCCACGGTGGACGGCGTTGGCTCCGTCATGCTCTCTCTACTACCCGGGAAAGCGAGGCCGTTGCGGTCCTGGGCCGTAATACCCAACCCGTGCCGAACGATTTGTGCCGGCTTTCGGCGACCGAATTGGTGCGCCGCATGCAAAGCAAGGAAGTCTCCGCTCGCGACGTGATGGCAGCGCATCTCGCGCTCATCGAACGCGTCAACCCGCGGCTGAATGCGATCGTGACGCTGCAAGCCGCCCAAGCGATGGCGGCTGCGCTCCGCGCCGACGAAGCGCATGCTCGCGGCGAAGCGCTCGGCCTGCTCCACGGGTTGCCGGTCGCACACAAGGACTTATTTCTCACGCGCGGCATGCGCACGACGTTCGGCTCACCCATCTATTCCGGTTTTATACCCGCTCAGGACAGCGTCGTCGTCGAACGCCAGCGGCGTGCGGGCGCGATCACACTGGGCAAGACGAACACGCCGGAATTCGGTGCCGGATCGCAGACGTTCAATACGGTGTTCGGCACCACGCGCAACCCGTACGATCCGTCGAAGACGTGCGGCGGCAGCAGCGGCGGCGCGGCGGTCGCGCTCGCAACCGGAATGGTCGCGCTCGCCGATGGCAGCGACCTCGGCGGCTCGCTGCGCAATCCCGCGAACTTCTGCAACGTCGTCGGCTTGCGCCCGTCGATCGGCCGCGTGCCGCAATGGCCGTCGCAAGACGCATGGGGCACGCTCTCGGTGTCGGGGCCGATGGCGCGCACGGTCGAAGACGTGGCGCTGTTCCTGCGCGTGCTCGCGGACCCGGACGCACGCGATCCGATCTCGCTCACGGACGACGGCGATCGCTTCGGAGCGTCGTTGCAGCGCGAGTTCAAGGGCACGCGGGTTGCGTGGAGCGCAGACCTCGGCGGGTTGCCGGTCGAGCCCGCGGTGACCGCGGCGCTCGAGTCACAGCGCGGCGTGTTCACCGACATCGGCTGCGACGTCGAGGAAGCGTCGCCGGACCTGAGCGGCGCCGATGAGGTGTTTCAGACGCTGCGTGGCATGGCGATGGCGAGTTCGCTCGGCCCGCTGCTCGATCAGCACCCGGCGTCGTTCAAAGAAACGATCGTGTGGAACGTCCGGTTCGGCCGCGCGCTGACGGCCACGCAGGTCGCGGCGGCGACGCTGAAGCGCTCGCAGATCTTCGACCGCATGCGCGAGTTCATGGAGAAGTACGAATTCCTGATCGCGCCGGTCAACCAAGTGACGCCGTTTGCAATCGAGCAGGAGTACCCGACGGAGATCAACGGCGTGAAGATGAACACCTACCTCGACTGGATGCGCTCGTGCTCCGCGATCACCGTGACCGGCCACCCCGCGATCTCGGTCCCATGCGGCTTCACACCGGACGGCCTCCCGGTCGGCGTGCAAATCGTCGGCCGTTACCGTGACGAGCTCGGCCTACTGCAATTCGCACACGCATTCGAACAGCGCACCCGAACGGGTGAGCGCAGGCCACCCGCAATCTGATGTTCGCGATCGTCAGCTGAAGACGTTCCGTTCCGTGTCCAGCACCGTGTGCAGGATAGCCGGGAGTGCGATGCTGCGCGTGCGGAGTGCTATCATGGCGAAGACGATGCCCATCGGCATGTTGAGTGCGATGATGTTCGCCACGACGCCGAGCGCCGTAGGCTCGTCGTGCAGCGACGACGCGAGGTGGAACAGCGCGAACAGCAGCGCCTGCGCGAGAATCGCCCAATCGGTCCGGACGAAAGCGCGCAAGTGCGACAGAATCAGCCCCCGGCAGCTGAACTCTTCGGTGAAACCGTTGCTGAGCAGATTGTGCGCAAGATACATCGCGAGCATGGGCACCGTGAGATGTCCTTGCGCGAAGCGGAAGATCCACGACACCACGAAGAGTCCGGTGCACGCGGCCATCGCCCACAGCGTGCCGCGGGCGGGACGGCCGAGCCCGATCTCGCGCAGCCGCGCGCCGAGGGCGAGCACGAGCAGCCCCGGGACGAGCGCCCAGAACACGAAGTTGGGGAGCCCGGTGCCCAGCGAGGGCGCGAGCCACATCGTATGGCGGTACGCCCAGTCGAGCGCCGGCAGCACGTGGATCCCGTTGAACGCGAAGCTGTGGACGAACAGCAGCACGCCGAACACCGCGACGACGACGGTGCGCGCGATGACGCGCCGGCGCGGGCCGACCGCGCGGAGGACGTCGGGCGGCGGCGGTGCCGGCTCGGCGACGAGCCGCGTCGTGGCGAACCACGCGAGCAGCAAGAACACGACGAAGCCGACCGCGACCGACAAGTACATCCAGTCCCGCACCACCGCAAGTTCGACGAGCGAGGCGACATACAGAACGGCCGCGGCCAGAAAGGCAGGCGATCGCGGATGCACGCCTCAGGTAGCCCGGATCGACGCGCTTTGTTTCACTGCGCCGGCGCGATGTGCCGTCGCCACGCGCAGCGCGTCGTTGAGGTGGTCGGGGCCTTCGGCCACGCGCTCGCGGCTGCGGCGGCACCACCAGCGCACCAGCCCCTCACCGTCGAGGTGGAGGGCGTGGCAGACGTCGGCGTGATGCGACTCCGCCGCATGCAGGCAGTTGCAGAACATCCCGGATCATCGTACTGCCGCGCCGGCGAACGGCGGCATCCCGCAAATCGGGTAGGCCGGGT
>JALZBE010000415.1 GCA_030947665.1 Vulcanimicrobiota bacterium
CACGGGTAGTCGGGTCGCGCTCGTCGCGGCGTCGGTCGCGGTCGCCGCAATCGCGGCGGTCGCCGTGCTGCGTCCCACCGCCGCGCAGCGGCCGCCCGTTTCGAACGCGCTCCACGTTTGCCGTTCCGGCATGACCGAACGCTTCGCCGCCGACGTCGTGCACGCGTACGCCGAAAAGGCCGGCGTGCCGCGGTCGCGATTCGATCTCACGCAAAGCGGTCCGTGCGACGTGCGGTTCGCCGCGCAACGCAGCGCGAAAGGCGCGGACGTTTTGGGCCGCGACGGCATCGTCGTCGTCGTCAACCCGCAGAACCCGTTGACGCGGCTGTCGCAAGACGACGTCCGCCTCATTTTCAGCGGTGCGATCACCGACTGGGCGGAGTTCGGCGAACCGCCCGGCCGCATCGTCGCGATCGTCCCGGCCGAGATCAGCGACGAGGCGCAAACGCTCGCGCACACGCTGCTCGCGCACAGCAAGACCGGCGCCGGCGTGCGCCGCGTGGTGACGAGCGCGGACGTCGTGCGCGCCGTCGTCAGCCCAGGCGGGCGCGGCAGCATCGGGCTCGTCGCGTTCAGCGCCGCCGTACCGGCCAAAGTGCTCGCGCTCGCGCCGATGCCCGCGCCAAGCTCGCTCTCGATCGGTGACCGGCGCTACGCGCTCTCCGTCGCGCTGACCGTGGAGTCGGCGTCACATGCCGCCGGCGCCGCCGGGCTCGCCGCTTACGCGCGTTCCGAGGACGCCCAAGCGATCGTCCTGCGCGACGGCTTCGTTCCGAAACAGGGGATTTGATGATGCGCACGCTTCCAAGCCTACTCGCGCTCGCCGTGTTCGCGACGGCGATCCATCCCGCGACCGCCGCACCGAAACGCACGCTTGTCTTCGGCGCCGCGGTGTCGCTCAGCGGCTCGCTGTCGAACGAAGGCCAGCTCACCAAGGAGGGCTATGACTTCTGGATGCGCTACGTCAACGCGCACGGCGGCATCCGTGCGGGGGCGCAAGCGTACGACGTCGAGATTCGCTACGCGGACGACCAGTCGAAGCCGGAAACGACGGCGCGCCTGGTCGAATCGATGATCACCGACGAGCATGTCGACTTCGTGCTGGGACCGTACGGCTCGGCCCCGACGTTCGCGGCCGCGGCCGTCGCCGAGCGCCACGCGGTGCCGATGGTGGACAGCGGCGGCTCCGCGGAGCGCATCTTCAACCAAGGCTATCGCTACACGGTCGGCGTGCAGTCGCCGGCGCGCAAATACCTTGTCGGCATCATCGAGTACGCCGTAAAGCGCAAGCCTGCGCCGAAGACGATCGCGATCGCCGCCGCGAACGACGCGTTCTCGCTCGAAGTCCAGCAAGGCGCGGTGCAGTCCGCGAACGACCACGGCCTGCGCGTCGTCTATGCGGACCGCTACAGCGATGACCCTGCCTCCGTCAACGGTGCCGCCGCAGCGATCAAGGCCGCGCACGCCGACATCGTGCTGAGCGCAGGCCATCTCAAGGACGCGCTGCAGCTGCACCGCGCGCTCAAGGACCAGCACGTCGCCGCGAAGATCTACGGCTACTCGGTCGGGTCCGACACGCCGGAGTTCCGCGTCGCGCTCGGTCCGGACGCGCAAGCCGTGGTCGGCAGCGCACAGTGGTCGAGTTCGGTGTCGTATGCGGGCGCGCCGGGATTCTATCAGAACGCGCGCGCGTATGCGGCGGCGTTCGCGCGCGGCGTCGGTCACGCGCCCGACTACCACAACGCGGAAGCGTCGGCGGCGGGGCTCGCGTTCCAGTACGCGATCGAGCGCGCTGGGACGATCGACCGCGCGGCGGTGCGCAACGCGCTCGCGCACCTCGACGTGGTGACGTTCTTCGGACTGCTCAAGTTCGACCAGCGCGGCGTGAACGTGTTCAAGCCGATGGTCGTCAACCAGATTCAAGGCGCAAAGCTGCTGACGATCTACCCGTACCGCCTCTCGGACGCGAGCCCGGTCTTCCCGGCGCCGGCCTGGGTCTACTGACGCCCCGTCGCTCGTTCCGGTGAACCGCACGTGACCGAACCGCGGCGCGACAGGCTCGACGCGCTGACATCGCTGCGCTTCTTCGCGGCGCTGTTGGTGTTCTCGTGGCACTGCGTGCCGGTGCACCAAATCTCGGCGACGTTCTCGCTCGGCTATGCCGGCGTCGGGTTCTTCTTTCTCTTGTCCGGCTTCATCCTCACGTACAGCTATCGCGCGGCGTTCGCGAACGGGCTGCGGGCGGGCGCGCTGCGCGCATTCTACGTCGCGCGCTTCGCGCGCATCGTGCCGCTCCACCTGGTGACGATGCCGCCGATGATCCTGACCATGGTGTTTTTCGGAAACCCGCTCTGGAACGGTGTCGGCACGCAGACGCGCATCACGGAAGTCGCCGCGCAAGTCGTCCTCATCCAGAGCTGGTTCGCGCAAGGTGCCGTGCACTTCGGCGGCAACGGGCCCAGCTGGAGCATCTCCGTGGAAGCATTCTTCTACGCGCTCTTCCCGGTGCTGGCGTTCGTGATGATGCGCGCGTTTCGGGCCGCGCCGCCGGCTGCGTCGCTCGCCGTCGCGTTCGCCGTGTGGCTGCTGCAGCTGGCCGTGCTGTCACCGCAGCATGCGGCCGTCGACGACTGGCGCTTCTATGTGTTCCCGCCTGCGCGGCTCGCCGACTTCGTCGTCGGCATGCTGCTCGGGATCGCGGTCCTGCGCGGCGATCCCGCGGGCCGGTGGCGCCTTCGCGGCAACAGCATGGAGATGCTCGCGGTCACGGCTGTCGGGCTGTCCGTGGTCTTTTCGCCGGTGCTGCCGCTCGCGCTGCGCTTCTCGACCGCGCTCATGCCGGCGTGGGCGTTTGCGATCTACGTACTCGCCGCGCGGCGCGGCGCGATCTCCCGTGCGCTCGAGCATCCGGTTCTGGTGCGCCTGGGCGAGGTGAGCTTCGCGTTCTACCTCATCCACCTCGCCGTCATCGTAAGCGTAACGCAGTGGCTGGGAACGAGTCACCCGTTGTTCATGACGACCGCGTTCGGCATCACGCTCGGACTAAGCTTCACGCTCTTCCACTTCGTGGAAAAACCGATGCGCACGCGCATCCGCCGCGCGTTCGAATGTGCCGGCGAGCGGCGGTCAGCGCGGCATCGCGGCGGCAAGCGCGCGCCGGGCGTCGTCGCGCCGGCCGTCGAGCAGCGCGGGTTTCACGTACAGCCGCGCGAGGCGGTCTGACGCGATCTTCCGCCACTCGCCGGGGCGCTCCGCGAGCAGGCTGTCGAGCGCGCCGTCGCGGCGAACCAGGATTGCATCGATGCGCTCGCGCCGCAGGATGAGCGCCCAGCGACGGTTGCCGTCCATAACCTCGCGATAGTCACGCCACATCGGCGCCGGATACGGATCGCAGCGGCCGTCCATGTAGAATTGCACGGCACCCGGCTCGCTCAAGAACAGGCTGCACCACGCGAAGTCTTCGCAGAACACGCGCGGCTGGCTGCGCGCCTGCGCGAGCAGCGTGCGCACCGGACCGGCAGGCAGCGCGCTCCCGGCGGCCGGCGCGCCACGCCACGCAACCATCGCGAGCATCGCGGCACAGGCGGCGAT
>JALZBE010000416.1 GCA_030947665.1 Vulcanimicrobiota bacterium
GTTCTACTCGCTCTCGAAAGAGACGCGGCCGGCGAAGCAGGAAGACGTTCCGACGTACCTGCTCGTGCCCGCGTTCGTGATCAGCGAGCTGAAGACGGCGTTCCAGATCGGCTTCGCGATCTACATCCCGTTCATCGTCATCGACATGGTGGTCGCCTCGGTGCTGCTGTCGATGGGGATGATGATGATCCCGCCGGTGATCATCTCGCTGCCGTTCAAGATTCTGATCTTCTTGCTGGTCGACGGCTGGAACCTCACCGTCCAAGCCTTGTTCGCGAGCTTTCAGCGATGAGGCGCTCCGCCCCCGGCTGCATCGCTATGGTGCCGCTGCCGTGACCTACGCGGCGGCGCTGTCGCTTGGGCGCGAGGCGATCGTCATCGCGCTGCTCGTGTGCGCGCCGGCGCTGCTGCTGGGGCTCGTCACCGGCCTCATCGTGTCGGTGTTCCAGGCCGTCACGCAGATCCAGGAGCCGACGCTCGCGTTCATCCCGAAGATCATCGTCGTCGCGCTGGCAATCTTGCTGTTCGGGCCGTTCATGCTGGCGCTCCTGACCGACTTCACGACCCGCGTCTTCACCGGCATACCCACGTTCATCCGGTGAGCAGGCGCTCCGCGTGATGCATGCGTTCAACGTCTTTGGGCTGTCGACCGGACAGTTCGAGACGATGCTGCTGGTGGTCGTACGGGTGTCGGCGATGCTGTTCTTGGTGCCGATCTTCTCGCAGACGCAGATCCCGCGGTTGGTGCGCTTCGGCTTGGGGCTGATGCTGGCGCTCATCGTGGTGCGGACCGTCCCGCCGATGGCGCCGCTCGGCGGGCTCGGCGCGCTGACGGTCGCGATCGTCGCGCAGGCCTTCGTCGGGCTCGTGTTCGGGTTCGTCGCGTTTCTGCTGTTCACCGGAATCCAGTTCGCCGGCGAGATCATCGACATCCAGATCGGCTTCGCGGTGGTGAACATCATCAACCCGCTGACGTCGCAGAGCGTCACCGTGATCGGCGAGTTCCAGCTCGCGCTCGCGACGCTGCTCTACCTCGCCGCCGATGCGCACCACGTGCTGATCGCGGGGATCGCGGGCTCGTTCCAGCTCGTGCCGCTGCCGTTCGCGGGGGCGCCGGAGCTCGTCGCGGGCGACGTCGTGCGGTTCTTCGCGCAGTCGCTGTTCATCGTGTTCCAGATCGCGGCGCCCGTCGCGGTCGCGCTGTTCCTGGTGAACGTGATGCTCGGCCTGATGGCGCGCGTCGCGCCGCAGATGAACGTGTTCGTGGTCGGCTTCCCGATCCAGATCGCGGTCGGCCTGATCATGCTGATCGTCTCGCTGCCGCTGCTCGGCGCGGTGTTCCCGTCGCTGGTCGACACGTCGGCGCACCAGCTCGACACGATCCTGCGCGCGATGAGCCCGGCCGCCTCGCCGTCGCCGCTGCCGAGGCCCACGCCGTAGTACATGGCTCGTCCCGACGCCACCGAAAAGGCCACACCCAAACGAAAGCGCGAGGCTCGTCAGCGCGGGCAGGTCGCGCGCTCGCACGACATCGGCGGCTCCGCGATCTTTCTCGCGATCGTCATCTCGCTACACATCGGATTCTTGGCCGCGATCGACGCGGGCGCGCAGGCGTTCATGGTCGCGCTGACCCACGCGGGCTCGCACGAGGAGCTGACGATCCGCTCGATCGGCGGGCTGTTCCTGCGCTCGATCATGCCGTACTCGCCGCTGCTTGCGATGGCGTTCGCCTCGGGCGTCGTCCTGGCGGTCGTCGCGAACGTGCTGCAATTCGGCCTCCTGTTCTCGCCGCAGCTGATCGCGCCGAAGTTCAGTAAGCTCAACCCCGCGAGCGGGCTCAAGCGGATTTTCTTCTCGCCCCAGACCCTGGTGCAGCTCGCCAAACAGGTGCTCAAGCTCGCGATCGTCGTGATGATCTGCTGGTTCGGTGTCAAGGACAACCTCACGATGCTCTACGCGCTCGCGCACGCGTCGCCGCACGATATCATCGTGACGGTCGAAGGCGTGGTGTACGGGATCGGCGTGAAGGTCGGCCTGCTGCTGCTGCTGCTCGGGCTCGCGGACTACATCTGGGAGAAGCGCCGGCTCGACCAGTCGCTGAAGATGACCAAGACCGAAGTCAAGGACGAGCACAAGCAATCCGAGGGCAACCCGGAGGCGAAGCAGGCGCTGCGCAACCGCCAGCGCCAGATGGCGCGCAAGCGCATGATGGCCGCGGTCCCCAAGGCGACGGTCGTCGTGACGAACCCGACCCACTACGCCGTGGCGCTGATGTGGGACGACCTCAAGATGGACGCACCGGTGCTGGTCGCCAAAGGCGCGGACCTGATCGCGAAGCACATCCGCGAGCTCGCCAAAGAGCACGACGTGCCGATCCTCGAGAACCCGCCGCTCGCCCGCACGCTGTACGCGAAGGTCGAGCTGGACTCACCGGTCCCGCCCGACCTGTATTCCGCGGTCGCCCAGGTGATCGCGTTCGTCTACAAGCTCAAGAACAAGTCGATCGCGTAGCGATCAGCCTCCGGGGAACGCTTTTGGATCGCAGAGCGTAACAAGCGACCCGGTGGAAGCCTGCTCGCTCCGTCGGTCCTCACATGGTGCTCGGCGTCGGCCGATGATTATACTAACGTGAGGACCGTCACCTAGTGGCAGCGGCCGTTCCCGCGCGCCCGAGCCTCCTCGACCGCCTCGCCTCGACCTCCCATGCTTGGGTGGCCGCGGCATCGGTCGTGCTCGTCGTGCTGATGATCGTGCCGGTGCCCCCATGGGTGCTCGACATGCTGCTGTCGGTCAACATTACGCTGGCGCTGGTCATCTTGCTGGTGACGCTCTACACCGAGAACGCGCTCGCGTTCTCCGTGTTTCCGACGCTGCTGCTGATCGTCACGCTCTTCCGGCTGTCGCTGAACATCACCGGCACGCGTTCCATCTTGCTGCACGGCTACGCGGGCCAGGTGATCGAAGCGTTCGGCAATGTGGTCGTCGGCGGCAACTACGCCGTCGGCATCGTGATCTTCGCGATCCTGATCATCATCCAGTTCGTCGTCATCACCAACGGCGCGGGTCGCGTCGCCGAAGTCGCGGCGCGCTTCACGCTCGACGCGATGCCCGGCAAGCAGCTCGCGGTCGACGCCGACCTCAACGCCGGCCTCATCACCGAAGCCGAGGCGCGCCAGCGCCGCAAGGACATCCAGCGCGCGGCCGACTTCTACGGCGCGATGGATGGTGCGTCCAAGTTCGTGCGCGGCGATGCGATCGCCGCCGTCATCATCGTGTTCGTGAACATCATCGGCGGCTTCGTCGTCGGCATGTTCCAGCTGAAACTGCCGCTTATCGAGGCGCTGCAGCGGTTCACCCTGCTGACGATCGGTGAAGGCATCGTCACGCAGATCCCCGCGCTGCTCATCTCGACGGCGACCGGCATCATCGTCACGCGCGCCGCGTCCGAAGGCTCGTTCGGGCACGATCTCACCCGCCAGCTCGTGCAAGAACCGCGCGCGCTGGCGATCGGCGGCGGACTGCTCATCCTGTTCGGCCTGTTCGGGCTGCCGCCGATGTTCATGTTGCCGATGGCAGCGGTGCTGCTG
>JALZBE010000417.1 GCA_030947665.1 Vulcanimicrobiota bacterium
GGAAGAAGAGCACGCCAACGACATGTCGGACTTGCTCGTCTCGCACGGAGGGAAGTAGCCGCTCCGGCCACGATACCGTCCGCGTGCAGCTCATTTGCGTCCGCCATGGGCGGACGGCGTGGAACGCGGACAAGCGGTTTCAGGGGCATACCGACATCCCGCTCGACGACGAGGGCCGCGCGCAAGCGACGGCCCTCGCTGCGCTCCTGCGCAACGAGCGAATCGACGCGGCGGTGTCGAGCGATCTCGCACGCGCGGCCGAAACGGCGCGCATCGTGCTCGGGCCGCGCGACGTCCCGCTGCGGCTGAACCCGGACTGGCGCGAGATGCAATTCGGCGCGTGGGAAGGTTTGACGTGGGACCAGATCGTCGCGGCGAACCCGAAGCTCGACCCGACGAACGAAACCGCGGTGAAAACCTACACGCCGGGCGGCGGCGAAACGTTCGATGCGCTGTGCGCGCGGGTCGCGCGGGCGGTCGAGCGCATCGCCGGCGAGATGGCCGATGACGGCGTCGCTCTGGTCGCGACGCACGCGGGCCCGCTGCACGCGCTGCTGCGCGTACTGCTCGGCGACGCCGACGTGAACGTACGTTTCCTCACCGCGTCCGTCACGCGCTTTCGCCGCACGAACGGCGTGTGGACGCTTGCCCGGTTGAATCAAACGGCGCGCGTGGTGTAGCCTCGTACCGGCTTGTCAACCGCCCGCGAGCCCTGCGATGCGCACATCCGGCTTGGCGAGGATCTCTCGGCGCACGCTCATTCAGCGCAGGGAAACCTTCGAATGAAAGCCCGCGTCGCCGGGTTGAGATCGCCCGCGATCGCGGCCGCGAACAGCTCCGCCGTATCGACGAGGCGCGGGCCCGGGCGGTTGACGAACGCGTTGCCGTCCATCGCATAGGCGCGGCCTTCGCGCACCGCACGCAGCGTCGCGAACGCTTCCGCAGCGCCGGGTCGGAGCGCGGCGATCTCGTGCTCCGCGCGAGCGAGATCGAATCCGCACGGCGCGACGATGACGACGTCCGGGTCGGCGGCGGCGATCTCGTTCCATTCGAGCACGCGGCTGTTCGCGCCGGGATTTCCGAGCACGGGTTCGCCGCCGGCCAGCTCGATGAGACCCGGCGTCCAATGCCCGCCGCTCATCGGCGGATCGGTCCATTCGAGCACGAGCACACGATCACGGTCGTGCCTGCTCGCGGCGACGCGTTCGCGCAACGCATCGACCCGCGCGCGCAATTGCATCAACAAACGCGTTGCGCCGTCGCGCGCGTCGACGAGCTCGCCGAGGAACGCGATGGTCGAGAAGACGTCCTCCGAGCGACGAAGGCTCCAATGACACCACACGCGGATCAGAAGCCTGTCCTGAGCCCGTGGAAGGACGCAGCCGTTTGGCCGCGCGGTCGACGATCTCGTACGACACCGCGCACACCGCGCACAGCTCTTGGGTGACGATCAGATCGGGTTCCAGCGGGGCCAGCGCGCGGTCGTCGAGCCCGTACAATGACGAGCCCGCGTGGACGCTCGCGCGGACGTGCCGGTCGATCCCGGCGGCGTCGAGCTCCGCCGGCAGCAGCGACGACGTGAGGTGCGGACGCGTGCGCGCGTCAGCGGGGAAGTCGCACTCGTGCGTGACGCCGACGACGCGGTCGCCGGCCCCGATCGCAAACAAGATCTCGGTGGCCGACGGCAACAGGCTCACGACGCGCATCGGTGCGGTCTTCCGTGCGCGTCGCGAGCCCGCCCGCCGCGGTGCCGAAGGATCAGGCCGTCGCGTCGCTCTCGGCGGCCACGCCCCAGCCGAAGTATGCGGCAACGACTGCCGACAGCGCGTGCAGCCAGATGTCGTGGCTGAACAGCGGCGTTAGACCGAACAGCGAGCTGAACGGCGCGATGAAACCGCAGATCGCAAGCACGCCGTAGATCACCGCGATCGAGCGCGCGTACGTGCGCGCCTGCGCGAACGATCCAGCTGACGCGACGCCCCAGCCGCCGATCAGGATGTGCACGATATTGTGGATCACGTTCACCGGGAAGAGGCCGAGCAGATGTCCGTACGACATCGCGACCGTGACGCCGTCTTCCGGCGGCATCATCGCGTTGATGCCGGGGATGAATCCCAGGATCCCGACCAAGACGTAGATGATCCCGAACCAGCGGGCAAAGAGACGAACCATAGCGTCCTCCTTACAAAGGGAGCCGTTACGACCGCGGTCGTGCGAAAATCCGCGATCCGCAGTCAGACTTCCTCGCTCCGTGGGGCGACCGAGCGCCGCGCACGGGTTCGCCCCCGGGGACGCGGCCCCGGGACGCTGAACCATCCGCGGTCACGCCTTCGCACGCAGGAGTATCCTCCCTGAACAAGATCAAGGTCCGCAATCCCGTCGTCGAGCTCGACGGTGACGAGATGACCCGCATCATCTGGCACTTCATCCGCGAGAAGCTCATCCTGCCGTACCTCGACATCGACCTGAAGTACTACGACCTCGGGGTCGACCATCGCGACCAAACCGACGACAAGGTCACGCTCGACGCGGCGCGTGCGATCAAGCAGTACGGCGTCGGCGTGAAGTGCGCGACGATCACGCCCGACGAAGGGCGCGTCGAAGAGTTCAAGCTGAAGTCGATGTGGCGCTCGCCCAACGGCACGATCCGCAACGAGCTCGACGGCACGGTGTTCCGCGAGCCGATCATCTGCCGCAACGTCCCGCGCCTCGTGCCGGGCTGGACGCAGCCGATCGTCATCGGCCGCCACGCGTTCGGCGACCAGTACCGCGCGACCGACTTCGTGGTGCCCGGCGCCGGTAAGCTCGTGGTGAAGTTCACGCCGGCCGACGGCAGCGCGCCGATCGAACGCGAGGTGTACGAGTTCAAAGGCGGCGGCGTGGCGCTCGCGATGTACAACGTCGACGAGTCGATCCGAGGCTTCGCGCGCGCCAGCATGAACTACGGCCTGCTGCGCGGCTACCCGGTGTATCTGTCGACGAAGAACACGATCCTCAAAGCGTACGACGGGCGCTTCAAGGATCTGTTCGAGCAGGTCTATCAGGAAGAATTCAAGGCGGAGTTCGAGCGCCGCGGGCTCACGTACGAGCACCGGCTCATCGATGACATGGTCGCGTCGGCGCTCAAGTGGTCGGGCGCGTTCGTGTGGGCGTGCAAGAACTACGACGGCGACGTGCAGTCCGACACCGTCGCGCAAGGTTTCGGCTCGCTGGGCCTGATGACGTCGGTGCTGATGACGCCCGACGGCAAGACGATCGAAGCCGAAGCGGCGCACGGCACGGTGACGCGCCATTACCGCGAGCACCAGAAAGGCCGCGAGACGTCGACGAACCCGATCGCGTCGATCTTCGCGTGGACGCGCGGGCTGGCGCACCGCGGCAAGGTCGACGGCACGCCCGACGTGACGCGCTTCGCCGAGACGCTGGAGAAGGTGTGCGTGGACGTGGTCGAGTCCGGCAAGATGACGAAAGATCTCGCGATCTTAATCGGGCCGGATCAGCCGTGGCTGACCACGACGCAGTTCCTCGACGCGCTCGACGCGGAGCTCCGCACGCGGATGGGAGCCGCGACGACGCCCGCGGCG
>JALZBE010000418.1 GCA_030947665.1 Vulcanimicrobiota bacterium
GCGGAACCGTTCACGGGCTGGCTGCGCCAAACGATCCCCACCGCGAAGCGCACGGCGCTGCTGCACAACGACTATAAGTTGGACAACACGCTGCTCGACGCCGAGGACCCCGCGAAGACCATCGCGGTGCTCGACTGGGACATGTGCACGCGCGGCGAGCCGCTGATGGACTTCGGCGAATTACTGGCGCTGTGGGGCGAGAAGAACGACGGCGGCGAGCAGCTTCACGGGCGCATGCCGACGTGGCACGACGGTTTCATGACGCGCCGCGAAGCGGCGGAGCGCTACGCGCGAAAATCCGGTGCGGACGTCAGCGACCTGCACTGGTACGTCGTGTTCAACGTGTTCCGCTTCGCGGTGATCCTGCAGCAGATCTACATCCGCTACGTTCGCGGCCAAACGCACGACGAGCGCTTCAAGGACATGGGTTCGGCGGTCAACGCGATCGTGGAACGCGGCCTGACCATGATCGAGTTCGGCGACATCTGAACGCATCGCGCGATCACAGCGCATAGCTGCTGAGCCGTCGTTTCCGAGAGACTCCGCGCTCGGAACGTGGGGAAATCCCGTCAATTGATTGACAAGGGCCCGGAGCGGTGCTAAAGTCCCCGCACGCTCGAACGTGTGCGCGCGCTGCTCGAAGCGGAGGATGCATCATGACGATCGCGGCCGATCTGCTGTCGCGCGGGGCCGCGCCCGCGCTGTTTTCGGGCGGCGCGCTAGTCGCGCTTGCGGTGTTCGCATCGAGCGCGAGCGCCCTGGTCGTCGTCCGCGCGCCTGCATATGCGCTCGCGAGTTCAGGACTCACGCCGACCGGCTCGATGCACACTCGGCGCGCGTCGTTCGCGTTCGTGAAGTTGCGCGACGGGCGCGTGCTCGTCGCCGGCGGGATGATCGCGAACCACGACTTCACCCGTGCGGCCGAAATCTACAGTCCGGCGCGCGGCACGTTCGAGCCGACCGGCTCGCTGTCGGACGGGCGAAGCGGGTTGTCCGGCACGCTGCTGCCCGACGGGCGGGTGCTGGTCGCGGGCGGTTGGACGTCGCACGGCGTCACCGCGAGCACGGAGATCTACGATCCCGCGACCGGGCGCTTCACGCCGGGCCCTGCGATGCGTTCACCGCGTGCGGGCCACACCGCGACGGCGCTGCGCGACGGAACGGTTATGCTGGCCGGCGGCGTGTTCGAGGGCAACGACTCCACGGCGGCGGCGGAGCTGTACGATCCGCGCCGCAACGCGTTCATCGCGCTCGCGCCGATGCCGCAAGCGCGCGTCGCGCACACCGCGACGCTGCTCGCGGACGGCCGCGTGCTCGTCACCGGCGGTCAGGACGCGATGACGTCGCTGAACTCGGCGCTGCTGTACGATCCCGCGACGCGCACGTTCACGCCCGGCCCGCGGATGCTCGAGC
Organism: Vulcanimicrobiota bacterium; assembly: GCA_030947665.1. GTDB lineage: Bacteria > Vulcanimicrobiota > Vulcanimicrobiia > Vulcanimicrobiales > Vulcanimicrobiaceae > Vulcanimicrobium. Next base: position 1,414 of record JALZBE010000418.1, read on the forward strand.
CGCGTTCGAAGCACGGCGCGACGCTGCTCGCCGACGGTTCGGTGCTCATCGTGGGCGGCGGGCGCGACGGGACCTGGCGCGCCCGGCTCGACGACACCGAGCGGTACGAACCGAAGTCGAATCGCTTCATCGCCGCCGGTACGATGCACGAGCACCGCTTCAAGATCGAACACTCCGTCGTGCGGCTCGCGAACGGCGACGTGCTCGTCGCCGGCGGCGGCGACCGCGCGGAGCTCTACGACGCCGTGCACGACCGCTTCCGGCTGATCGACGGCAGCATGGGCAACGCGCGCAACCTCGGCGCCGCGGCGCTGCTCGACGACGGCAGCGTGCTGATCGTGGGCGGCTACGACTCCGGTGATCCGCTCCCGACGACGGACACCGCGCAGCGCTACCGCTGAGCGCGCGCCGGTGCGCTACGCGTACGCAATCGACTTGACGGTCAGCTTGCGATCGCCGGCCGGGCGGTGCCACACCACGTGGTCGCCGACGCGCGCGCCGATGAGCGCTTCACCCAGCGGCGAGGTGGAACCGATCTTGCCTGCTTTCACGTCGGCTTCTTCCTCGCCGACGAGCGTGTAGGTGAAGTGCTTGCGCGAGCTGTCGGCCACGACGACGGTCGCGCCGAACGCGACGATGCTGCGGTCCTCGGGCGGCTCGATCACGACCGCGGCGTCGAGGCTGTGCTGGAGCCGCTCGCGCTCGCGCCGGTCTTCGGCGGCCTCGAAGCGCGCGCGCAGCTCCGCCAAGCCCGCGGCGGTGAGGTGGTTCGGTCCGGTGCGCGCCGGCGCGACGATCTCTGGTTCGGGCGCGTCGTCGCGCTCTTTGGTGAAAGCGCGGCTCATGCCTCATTGTACCAGAGAACGCGGGCCGTCGCCCGCGAGGCCTGTGTTAGAGCCCGCCGACGCCGTTGGGTGAGCCGAGGCCGGTGGCGTACGTGTAGCGCCCGTTCGTGGTGAGCGGGTGGAACGAGCCGCGGCGCGCGTAGGAGTAGGAGTACCACGGACCGGCCGGCGTCCCCGAGAGCGCGTACGCGCCCGCGATGAGCGGGGCGCCGACGCTGGTGCCGCCGACGACAAGCCAGCCGCCTGCGGGGGCGTTGAACATCGACACCCCGGTCTGCGGGTCGGCGACCGCGGCGACGTCGACGCCGGAGCGCATCTGGCACGGGACGCTCTGCCAGGTAGGGCGGCGGATCTGCGTGCTGCAGCCGTGGCCGGCGTACTTCCAGGCGCTCTCGCTGAACGAGCCGCCGCTGCGCGTGAGCGACGTGCCGCCGACCGCCGTCACCCACGCCGACGTGGCCGGGTACGATGGGTAGCCGCGGTCGCCGGAGCTCGCGGTCAGCGCCACGCCTGGGTGGCGATAGTGAACCTCTTCGGCGCTCTCGCCCGACCATTCGGGCGCGTAGTAGCTGTTGCTGACGATCTTCGCGCCCAGGCCCACGGCGGTGTCGACGCCGGCGCCGAGGTCGTCCATCAGCGCCGAGTTGGATTCGACCAGCAGGATCGAGCAGCGCGGGCACGCGGCGGACACCATGTCGAGGTCGAGCGCGATCTCCTCGGCCCAACCGGGGTTCGCGGCGGGATATGCGCTGCCGCCGTGCTGGTCGACCTTGCGGAAGCAGCCGTTGCTCGTGGTACACGGCGGCAGCCCAAACGCGGCGCGATACACGGCGAGATCCGACTCCGCGGTGGGCGAGTCGAACGCGTCTACGATCGCGACGACCTGGCCCGCGTTCTGCGCGGGCAGGCCGTACGCGGCTTGGAGGTCGGCGGGGTGAAAACCCGCGATCAGCGCCGGCGAGAGGTTGGGGTCCGCGACGGGCGCGGCGTTCGTGTTGATTGCGACCGTGCACTTCGCGCTTCCGGCGGCCGGCACGCCCGGGCAGCCGAACAGCGCGCCGGGCAGCCCCTGCATGCTCTCGCCGGGCAGGCCCTGCATGCTGTCGCCCGGCAGGCCCTGCATGCTGTCGCCCGGCAGGCCCTGCATGCTGTCGCCCGGCAGGCCCTGCATGCTGTCGCCCGGCAGGCCCTGCATGCTGTCGCCCGGCATCCCGGTGGCCGTGTCGCCCGGAAGACCCTGCATCGAGTCGCCGGGCAGGCCTTGCATGGAGTCGCCGGGCTGGGCCACGGCGACGTCGGACGCCCGATGCG
>JALZBE010000059.1 GCA_030947665.1 Vulcanimicrobiota bacterium
ATAGCGGACTTGATCCTGCCCTTCGTCGCCGGTCCTGCAGCGTCGGCGTGCTGCGGCGACGTTAGAAAGGTGATGTCCGCGGGAGCGACGAGGCCGAGGTCGATGAGCGCGCTGCGAAACGCGACCGCGTCATTGACGGCGCTCGTCAGCTTCTGCGTTTCGTAGTCATCGATCCCGACGATCAAGGCTCGTGGACGGCTCACGCGTTCACCCCGTTGCCCGAAGAGGTGCTGTATTCGAGGCGGGGAAAGCGGTTCCTCGCTGAGCCCCCCGAGGCGACCGCTACGACGTATAGGGTTCGAACGGGGCGACCGGCGCGAGGATGTCGTCCATCTGCCGGAAGATCTCCGGATCGACGTCCAAGTCCGCGGCGGCGACGTTGTCGTCGACCTGCTCCACGCGCGTCGCGCCGACGATCACCGACGACACGACCTCGTCACGCAAGCACCATGCGAGCGCGAGCTGCGCGAGCGTGCAGTGCGCCTCTTCGGCGAGCGGCTTCAGACGCTGCACGGCATCGAGCACGGGCTGCGTGAAGTAGTCCTCCATCATGTCTTTCGACCGGCCGGCCGCGCGCGTGCCGTGCGGCGGGTTCGACGCGTCGGCGTACTTGCCGGTGAGGATCCCCATCGCCAGCGGCGACCAGACGACGTTTCCGAGCCCGTACTCGCGGCAGGCCGGGAACACGCGCGGCTCGACGCGCCGCCACAGCGCGCTGTACTGCGGCTGGTTCGACACCGGCTCCGCCCAGCCGCGCGCGCGGGCGAGCACGACGGCCGACGCGATCTGGTCGGCGTTCCACTCGCTGACGCCCCAGTAGAGAATCTTGCCCGCGCGCACGAGATCGTCCATCGCCTGCACGGTCTCTTCAACCGGAGTCGTCACGTCGTAGCGGTGGCATTGGTACAGATCGACGTAGTCCACGCCGAGGCGGCGCAGCGACGCGTCGATCTGCTCGCGGATGTGCTTGCGCGAGAGGCCGCGGTCGTTGGCACCATCGCCCATCTGAAAGTATACTTTGGTGGCGAGCACGATCGAGTCGCGGCGGAAGTCGCGGATCGCGCGGCCGACCACCTCTTCCGCGCGGCCGCGCGCGTACACGTTCGCCGTGTCGAAGAAGTTCACGCCGCGCTCGTACGCGCGCACGATGCACGCGCGCGCCGCGTCCTCTTCGACGCTGCCGCCGTAGGTGAGCCACGAACCGAGGCCGACCGCCGAGATCTTGACGCCCCAGCGCCCGAGGTTCCGATATCGCACGAGCAGGGTCGTACCCAATCCGCCGGGGCGGGCCTTTCGACCGGCCGCGTTGTGGGAACGATCCCCCGCATGAAGGATGCCACATGAGCGGCGCGGGGGACGACGACGGGTTCCAATACGACGATGACGACGTTGCGGACGAGACCGACGACGTGGACCTGAACGAGGACGACCGCGATCCGACGGCGGGCGGTTCGGACGTCGGCGGGCGCGCCGGCGAGCCCAATCCCTTGGCGGACATCGAAGACGACCAGACGGGCGCGGGGACGGGCCCGACCAGTAGCTGACGCGACGGCGGCGGCGCGCGAGGTCGTGGTCGTCGTCAACCGCCATTCCCGCCGGACGGACCGTCAGATCGAGGCGCTCCACGCGGCGCTCGACGCGCACGGCCTGCGCGTAGCGGCGTTCCATTCCGAGACGTCGGAGAGCGGTTGCCGCAAGCTGATCCGCGGCGCGGCGAAAGCGGGCGCGCCGGAGATCCTGGTCGGCGGCGGCGACGGCACGATGACGCACGCCGTGAACGAGCTGGCGCACCGCGACAGCATCCTGGGCGTGCTGCCGTTCGGGACCGGGAACAGCTTCGCGCAATCGCTGGGCATCCCGCGCGACGACGTCGCGGCGGCCGTCGCCGTGATCGCGAACGGGCACGCCGAGCACGTCGATCTCGGCCGCGTGAACGGCACGTACTTCGCGAACTTCGCGACGATCGGGCTGTCGTCGGTGATCGCCGGCGGCACGCCGCGGCTGCTCAAGAAGATCACGGGACCGGTCGCCTACGCACTCGCCGGCATCCTGCCGATGATCACGCACCGAGCGTTCCGCGCGCGCATCCGCTGGAAAGGTGGGCGTTTGGACGTGCGCACGCAGGACATCATCGTCGCGAACGGACGTTTCTACGGCCACACGCCGGTCGCGCCGGACGCGACGATCGACGACGGGCGGCTGCACCTGTTCACGACCGACAACGCGTCGTCGCTCGGCGCGGCGCGGACGTATCTCGCGATCGGCCGCGGACAGCAAGCGCGGCTGCCCGACGCGCACGTCGTGACCGCGCGTTCGTTCAAGATCCGCACGCGCACGCGCCAGCCGATCGCAATCGACGGCTCGCCGCTCGAGAAGACGCCGGCGCGTTTCAGCATCGCGCGCAACGCGCTGCACGTGTTCCTCCCGGAGGGCGGCGTCGCGCATGGCTAGCGCGCTGGAGCTGCGGCTGTGGCTCGTTGCTTTCGTGTGCGCGGTGCTGGTGCTCGTGCTCGGCGCGCTGGTCGCGCACCGGCCGCCGACCAGCGTCGACGTCGCCGCGGGCTCGTTGCGCGGAAGCGCCGTGCCGCTGGCGCTGTTCTTCACCGGGCTCGGGCGCTGGCCGGTGCTGCTCGGGCTGAGCGTCGTTGCCGCCGGCACGGCGATCGCGCTACGCACCGGACTCACCGCGGTGGCGATCTTGTACGGCGCGCAAATCGCTTCGCAGGGTGCGAACGCGGGCGTGAAGCTGTTGTTCCACCGCGCGCGGCCCGACGCGTGGCTGCACATCCACGAGACGGACTTGTCCTACCCGAGCGGGCACGCGGTGACCGCGGTCGTGTTCTTCGTCGGGTTCGCGATCCTCGCGTGGCACGCGCCGCTGCCGCGGCCGGTCGCGGGCGCGCTCGTCGCCGCGCTGCTCGTCTGCGCGGTCGGCATCCCGTGGTCGCGCCTCGCGCTCGCGGCGCATTACTTCACCGACGTGCTCGGCGGCCTGCTCTTCGGAACGGCGTTCCTGTGCGCGGCGTTCGCGCTGGTCCTGCGCTACGTCTCGATCAAGTCGATCAGCGCCGGATAGACGAGCTCGGTGTGCGCCTGCGGCAGCGGCTCGAAGACGTCGTGCATCTTCGGTAGACCTTTCAGCACGACGCGCTCGTAGTCGACGCCGTATCCGCGCAGCGCGGAGAAGCGGCGGTGCGCGTGCGCGTTGTTGATGACGGGATCGTTCGCGTTGAGCACGAGGATCGCGCGCCGCGCGCGTGCGGCATGCGGTGCGCGGTCGATGTCGGTCGAGAGCAGCAGCGACTCGCCCAGCGCGCGCGTCGCGAAACGCGGGTAACCGTGCGACGGCGGCTGTTTTTTCTTCACCCGTGGATCCCACCAGCCGAACGCGTTGGGCAGCGCGCGCAGCACGGACCCGAGCTCGTCGTTGAGTCCACCGTAGAGCTGGTGCAAGCCGCAGAACGGCGCGAACGCGATGCCGGTGTCGATGCGCGTGCGCGCGGCCAGCCAGCCGGCGAGCGTCGCGCCGATTGAGATCCCGGCCACCACGACGCGCTCGCCGCAGAGCGCGCCGATCGCCACCCCCTGCAGCGCGGCCGCTTCGAGATCGGTCGCGCGCAGCGCCGCGAGCGCATCGGTCATGCGGTCGCCGTACCCGTGCAGCGGCAAGCGCGGGACGACGACGGCGTGCCCGCGCGCGTGCAGCAAGGGTGCGAGCGCGTCGTACTGCGGAGGGCTGTTGGTGAGCCCGTGCAGCAGCACGACGGCGGTCGGCGCGACGCCGTCGCCGACCCACCACCGCGTGTAATGCGCGATCCTCGGATCGGCGCGCTCCGCGGCGAGCATCGCATCGAGGCGCGCGCGCGCCTCCGCGACGCGGTCTGACGCTACCAACGGCGCATTACACGCGCGGCACACCGCGCATCACGATGCGCTCGATCCAGCGCAGCGGGCGTGTGTTCCACGGATCGTAGCGAACGAGCGGATCGACCAGGATGACCTCGAGCCCCGCCAGCTTCGCGCCGAGCACGTCGGTGAAGAGCTGGTCGCCGATCACGACGCACTCTTGGGGCTCGAGCTCGAGGACCTTCACCGCGCGGCGGAAGCCGTGCGGCAACGGCTTGCGTGCGCGCGGGATGCAGGGCACGCCGAGATCCTTCGCGACCTCCGCGGCCCACGGCGTCCCGTTGTTGGTGAGCACGGCCACCTGCACGCCCGCGTCGTGTGCCCGCCGCACCCACGCCGCGTCCTCTTCGAGCGGCGCAAGCGTTCGGAACCCGACGAGCGTGTTGTCGAGATCGCAAATCGCCCCACGAATACCCCGCGCGCGCAACTCGGCGGGATCGATCTGCGAGATCCGCGTGGCGTACTTGGTCGGCCTGAAGAAACCCAGCATTAGCGAATTGAGGGTACCCGGCTTTCGGGCACTAACACGGTGATGCCGCCGTGGACGATCGAGAACTCCGCGGGCAGCTTCGTGAGATCTTCGCTGTCGCCGAAGACGCGGTGATGGCGGCCGTGCACCGAGCGCACGATGAAGCGCTTGCCGCGCACCGCCGTCACGTCGGGCGATCGCTGGAAGCGCCGCAGCGCGACCGCCGCGAGCAGCCCGATCGTGTGCCAGAAGCCTTGCACGTCGATGGAGTACAGCCAGAGCTGTCCGTCTTCAAGGCTGGCCTCCGGGTTTTCCACCACGCCGCCGAACCGGTAGCTGTTCGCGATCGTGAGCTGAAGGGCGCGCAGCACGCGCTTCGAGCCGTCCTCCGACTCGATCTCCAGATGCATCGGGCGCTGGAAGCGCAGTGCGCGCAACGTCGTGACCGGGATTGCGAGCATGCCGAGCCGCTTCTTCACCTCGCCGGTCTGCAGCCGGGTGACGCGCGTCGACAGCCCGACCGACGCCTCGTTGAAATAGCGCTTGCCGTTGACGCAGCCGACGTCGAGCGGCAACGGCACGCCGTCGTCGATGAGCGCCGCGACCTCGTCGGGATCGGACGGCACGCCCAGCGTGCGCGCGAGCTCGTTGAACGTGCCGAGCGGGAGCACGGCGAGCGGCAGCTTCGTCTCGACCAGCCCGTCGATCGCGGTGAGCAGCGTCCCGTCGCCGCCGCCGACCACGACAATGTCGACCTCGTCCTTGTGCGCGACGATCGCTTTCGAGAGGCCGTCCTTGCTGGCGTCGAGCTGGACTTCGACCACCTCGTGCCCGCGCTCACGAAACACCTTCCGAACCTGATCGCGTGCGGCCTCGCCCTTGCGAGCGCGCGCGTTGACCGCGAGGAGGACACGCTTTCCCATCCCCCGGGCCTTACCCACGCGGGCGGCCGGGGAACGCCGGTCGTCGAAACGGTCGTGCGATGGCACGGGTATTCCAAATCGTCTGGGTCGACGCGTTCACGACGACGCCGTTGGCCGGCAACGCATGCGCCGTCGTGCTCGACGCGCGCGGCCTCGACGACGCGACGATGCAGGCGATCGCGCGCGAGACCAACCTCTCCGAGACGAGCTTCGTATTCCCGGGCGACGGCGAAGCGGACTTCGTCGTGCGCTACTGGACACCGATCGGCGAGATCCCGCTCGCCGGGCACCCGACGATCGCAACGACGCACGCGCTGCGCGAAACGGGCGCGATCCCGCCGGGGCAAGACGTGGTGCGCCTGCGGATGCCGGCCGCGCTGGTCCCGGTAACGATCCGCGACAATGTCACCCCGAGCTCGGCGAAGGGTGCGCCATACACCGCGACCGCCTACGCGATGTCGCAGCCGCCGCCGGTGTTCTTGGGCACCGTGCCGCGCGCAGAGATCGCGGCGGCACTGCATCTCGACGACGCCGATCTGATCGCCGGCACGACGCCGCAGACGGTGAGTACCGGGACGCCGCAGCTCATGATCGCGCTCGCGTCGCGCGCAGCGCTCGACCGCGTCGAGCCGGACCGCCGCGCGCTCTTTCGCCGCGAACGCGAATGGACGTCCGTGCACGTGTTCGCGCGCGGTGACGGCGACGCGGCGCTGGTCGCGCGCCACTTCGCGGATTTCGGCGACGTCATCGAAGACCCGTTCACCGGGTCCGCGACGGGCGGCATGGCCGCGTACTGCGCGCGCTACGAGATCGTGCGGGAGCGCGCGTATGCGGTGGAACAAGGGATGCACGTGCATCGTCCGGGTCGAGCGCAGGTCGAGGTCGGCGGCGATCCGCCGGACGCGATCGGCCGCATCACGGTGGCCGGCCCCGCCGTCTCGGTGATGCGCGGAACGATGACGCTGTGAGCGAACCGCCGGCGCGTCGCATCCGGCGGATCGTCGTGCCGTACCACCACGCCGAACCGCTGCCGAAGCTCGCGGACGCCTTCGCCGCTGACGACGCCGTCGTCGTGTCGAACGGCCCCGCCGGCGCGATGCTCGCGCGGTTGTACGATCAAGTCGCCGCTCGCGTCGCGGCGGGCGACCTGCCCGTGGTCGTCGCGAGCGGCGATTGCACCACATCGCTGGCCATCGTAGCTGGTCTGCAGCGGCGCGGCGTCGCGCCCGGCGTGATTTGGCTCGACGCGCACGGCGATTTCCACACGCCGCATACGACACGCAGCGGTTACTTCGGCGGGATGGCGCTCGCGATGCTGGTCGGACGCGCGGGCATATCATTAACACAGTCGATCGGTTTGCACGCGGTCGCCGAAGACGTGTGCGTGCTGGCGGGCGCGCGCGACCTCGATCCCGCCGAACGCGACGCGCTCGACGCATCGGCGGTGCATCGCGTCGACGACGTCGCGGCGCTTGCGCAAGCAGCGTTGCCGCCGCCACCGTGGTACGTGCACCTTGACGTCGACGTGCTCGATCCGGACGAGTTGCCGCCGCTGCGCTCCCCCGCGCCCGGCGGCCCGAAAGCGACTGTCGTTGCCGCCGCACTGCGCGCGCTCGCGCGGCGCGGCACGATCGCCGCGCTCGGGCTGGCGTTCACTCTGATCCCGAAGGCGTTCGAACAGCCCGCTCCGCTAGCGAAGATCGTGCAGCTGATCGACGTCGCGTTCGAAGCGGCACCGCATCCGGCGTAGCCCCGTCAGCTCGCCGGCTGGTCCGGTGCGTCCGGTGCGTTTGCGGCCGGCATGACGACGGTCGCGGAACGCCCGCGCAAACCTTTGAACAGCGCGCCGATCGTTCCGAACAGGCCGACGATCGCCGTCAGGAGCCCGCCGATCGCGGTGGTGGACTCTTGCAATCCAGCGACCGTCGTCGGCTGGTAGATTTGCAAGCGCACCAGCGGTCCAGCGATGGGGTCGTCCGCGAACTTCATGCGCACGTCGACGGGCTGCTCACCCTCTTTGGGGAATTGCACGAACCAGCGCCACACGCGCTCGTTCTGATAGGTCGTCTTCGCGGCCTTGAACGACTCGGTGACGTTCGCCGGTGGGCCGCCGTACGTCGCCGTCGCGGTCGGCATCTGCTGCGGTTTGGCCAGCGGGCAGTAGACGCTCAGGTCGATCGGCACCAGTTCTCCGGTCGCCGCGATCGACGGCGCGACGAGGTTCGCCGTGCACGGGCCGATCGTTTCACCGTTGCACGGCGTCACACCGTTGCACGGTGACGCCACGTCGGCTGGGCTGCATTCGCGCTGCGTGCACCATGCCACGTTCTCTTTCTTGCGCAGCTCGAATTCGGTACCGGAACGCAGGTGACCGAGCTGCGAAGACGAGACGATCGACAAGCTGAACGCGAGGACCGCGAGTCCCGCGAGCGCCGAGCCGCGCCACGGCTGCGATGCGACGACGCGTGGCGCCGACATGTCCGTTCCGGACGCGGTCGCGCCGACGGCGGCGACGGCGACGGCGTGCCGCTTCTCGCTGTGGTCCGCGACAACGGCGAAGACCGCGGTGACGAGCGCGAGGGCGAGCCAGCCGACGGGCGGCCCGAGGTGCCGCACGATCTCCGACCAGTCGTTGGTCTGGCTCAACCGCCATGCCTCGTACGCGAGGAACGCGAAGAACACGACAGCGGCGACGAGCACGGCGATCGCAATGCGACGCCGCAGCGTCGTGGACGTCGCGGAGCTTAGGCCTGCAACGATATCGGTGACCATCTGCTGGCGACGTTCGGCCGCAACCGCTCGGTCGCCCTGCCGAACACCGCCGTCTCAGCACGACCGGTGCAGCCAAGCACGTTTGCCGGAGGTTGTGATACCGCAATGTGCGCTCACACCACCCACACCGCGCGCACGCTCCGGCGCGTGCTGCCCGCCGCGGCCACGCTCGAAGGCGGCGGCTTCCTGGTCCACCGGCCGGTTCCGGCGCGCGCCGTCGATCAGGTCGATCCGTTCTTATTGCTCGACGAGATGGGCCCGATGGATCACGCGCCGGGCGAAGCGATGGGCGCGCCCGACCACCCCCACAAAGGCTTCGAGCTGATCACCTACCTGCTCGCGGGCGAGATGGAGCACCTCGACTCCCACGGCAACCACGGCATCTTGCGCGCCGGGGACGCGCAGTACATGCTGGGCGGAACCGGGCTCGTGCACTCCGAGATGCCGAGCGACGAATTCAAACGCAGCGGCGGCCACCGGCACGGATTTCAGATCTGGGTGAATCTGGCGCGCGCCGACAAAGCGCTCGCGCCGCGCTACAAGGACGTGAGCGCCGCATCGATCCCGGTCGTCGAGCCGTCAACGGGCGCGACGGCGCGCGTGCTCGCGGGCGAAGCGTTCGGCGTGACCGGCCCGGTGCACACCGCGACGCCGTGGACGTACGTGCACGTCACGCTCGCGCCCGGCGCGCGCATCGAACAGCGGGTACCGCACGGCTGGACGGCAACCGCATACATTTTCGCCGGCACGGGCCATATCGGCGCGCGCGAAGTGGGGCACGGCGACTACGCGGTGTTCGCGGACGACGGCGACACGGTCGCGTTGGAAAACACGGGCTCGGCACCGCTCGAAGCGCTGCTGCTGAGCGCGCGCCCGATCAACGAGCCGATGGTGCGCTACGGCCCGTTCGTGATGAACTCGGCCGACGAGATCGAACGCGCCTTCACGGACTTCCAAGCAGGCCGCTTCGGCGAAATCAAACCGGTCGCGGCGGAGTAGCGGAGAAGAACCCCATGATGCTCGCAATGTTGTCCGCATTCGAGATGCTGATCGTGCTCGTCGTCGCGGTCGGTTTCTTGGTAGCCGCGATCGCGATCGGATTTGCAATCTACCGGCTCATACGCCGAGCAGCTCGCGACGGCGCACGCG
>JALZBE010000419.1 GCA_030947665.1 Vulcanimicrobiota bacterium
GTCCCGGCGCTTGCCGCAACCGCTCGCCGAACACCACGACGAAGCGCCACCAGCCGAACAGCACCGCCGCGACGCCGGCGAGCCCGGCTTCGGCCGCGACCGTCAGCAGAAAACTATGCGCGTGAAACGCGCCCGGCTCCGCGTCGGGAAATCGAACGAGCCCGTACGCGGTCGAGAACTCGAACGGTCCGACGCCGGTGAGCGGGAAGCGCGCGATCATGGCGACCGCCGCCTGCCAGATCGAAAGGCGCGTGAAGTTCTCGGACGGGTCGTGATGCGAGTTGAATACGAAGCCGAGCGCGACGATCGCGACGCCGACGATCGCGATCGCATACCGCGCGCCGCGCCGCCCTTGCCGCATGAAGACGAAGAACGCGATCGCCGCCGCCATCCCCACCCAGCCGGCGCGCGAGAACGTGAGCACGAATGCGGCGGAGCCCACGACCGCGCCGATGCTTGCGAGCACACGCAGCGCACGCGAGGTGTCCGGCGCGGTCGCGATTGCGAACGCGAACGGCAGGTACACGATCAAGTAACCTGCGAGCTCGCCAGGGACGATGAACGACCCGATGGCGCGCCCGTGCCCGACCGTGTACAGGCCCGCGGGTGTTTTCGTCAGCACCATCGCGATCGCGACGGCCGCAGCGAGCGCCCCGGAAGCGAGGAACGATCTGTAGATCGCCGGCGCGACGTGCGGCGCGCGGAAGAAGCGCAGCACCGTCACGTGCCACATCAACCCGCAGGCGAGGATCGCGATGAAGAGCGCGCCCGCGCGCATATCGAAGCCGAGCAGCGCCGCCGCAGCGGCCGCGAGCGGAAACATCGCCAGCGGCACCAGCAGCGGACCTGACTCGCCGCGCGCCGTCGTCAGCAGCAGCGCGAAGCCTGCGGCGATGGCGCATGCGAGCGCGAGCAGCGCGAGCGCGAGCGTCTTGGGCAACAGGGAAACGCCGGGAACCCCGGCGCCGGTGAGCGTGATGAATGCGGGGAACAGCGGGATCAGGAAGAACGCGGTCCCGAGTACGATCGGCGCGAGCCGCTGCGTGCCGTTCACCGCGGACGTTTTTCTAGCGGACGCGCGTGCGCCCTCCAATCCGTCCCGGCACTCCCAAAATTCGAGGTATCGACGGTGATTCGCACCCTTGGACTCATCGCTCTGCTGACTCTTTCGCTGACCGCGCCGAGCGCCGTTGCGCAGACGACGCCTCCGCAACCGCCGGCGGCTGCGGCGACGCCTGCGGCCGGCGGAGACGCCCCGGACCCGTTTCTGTGGCTCGAAGACGTCAACGGGGCGCGCGCGGTCGACTGGGTCAAAGCAGAGAACGCCAAAACGTTGAGCGTGCTGCAGAACGATCCGCGGTTCGCCGGCTTCTACGCGACCGCGCGCAGGATCGGCGAGGCCAAGGACCGGCTTCCGTACCCGGTGTTCGTCGACGGCCGCATCTATAATTTTTGGCAAGACGCGCGCCACGTGCGCGGCATCTGGCGCACCACGTCGCTCGCGAGCTATGCGAGTTCCGCCCCGGCTTGGACGACGGTCATCGATCTCGACGCGCTCGCGAAGGCGGAAAAGAAAAACTGGGTGTGGGAAGCGAGCAACTGCGAATCGCCGAACCGGCAGCGCTGCCTGATCAGCTTGTCCGACGGTGGTGAAGACGCCGTCACGATGCGCGAGTTCGATCTGGTGCGACGATCGTTCGTGCCGGGCGGCTTCATCCTCCCGCGCGGCAAACAATCGGTCGCGTGGGCGACGCAAGACGCGCTGTTCGTCGCACGCGAATGGGAGCCGGGCACGCTGACCGCGTCGGGATATCCGTTTGTCGTCAAGCGGCTCGAGCGCGGCAAACCGTTGTTAAGCGCGGTGGAGATCGCGCGCGGTGCGAAGACCGACGTCGCGATGGATCCCACCGGGCGATCCGACGGGGACGGCCGTCGCGTCCAATTCATTCGGCGGGCCGTGTCGTTCTTTCAAAACGAGACGCAGATCATCACGCCGAGCGGGCCGCGGAAACTGAACATCCCGGCCAAGTCGTTCATACGGCAACTGCTCGCGGGCCGGTTGCTGATCGAAATCAAGGAGCCGTGGACCGCGGACGGCACCGTGTTTGCGCCGGGCGCGCTCGTGTCGCTGGATCTCGCCGCGACGTTACGCGATCCGGAACACCTGCGGCCGGCGCTCGTCTTTGCTCCGGGACCGCGGCAAACGCTGGCAGGCACCAGCACGACGCGCGACCGGCTCGTCGTCTCGATCTACGACAACGTGCGAGGTCGCGCGTTCGTCTACACACCGGCAGCCGATGGAACCTGGTCGGCGCGCGCGCTGAACGTACCCGACAATTCGGCCGTCGGTCTGCAGACGGCAGACCGATACGGAACGAGCGCGTTTGTGGGGGTGACCGGCTTCTTGGCGCCGCCGACGCTGTTGCTCGCCGATACCAGCACGGGAGCGCTGACGCGCGCGAAGGCGGAGAGGGCGAAGTTCGACGCATCGGGAGACGCGGTCGACCAGCGCTTCGCGACGTCGAAGGACGGCACGAAGATCCCGTATTTCATCGTTCACCCGAAGAACCTGAAGCTCGACGGAAGCAATCCGACGATTCTGACCGGTTACGGCGGCTTCGGCGTTTCGGAAACGCCCGAGTATGACGGCGGCTTGGGCAAGCTGTGGCTGGAGCGCGGTGGCGTGTACGTGCTGGCGAACATTCGCGGCGGCGGCGAGTTCGGGCCGGCGTGGCATGAAGCCGGGCTCAAGACGCACCGGCAACTGATCTACGACGACTTCGCGGCGGTCGCCCAAGATCTCATCGCGACGAAGGTCACGACCCCGCCCCACCTCGGCATCAAGGGCGGCTCGAACGGCGGGCTGCTGATGGGCGTCGAGTTCACGCAGCACCCGGAGCTGTGGAATGCGCTCGAGATCGAGGTGCCGCTGCTCGACATGCTGCGCTTCGAGAAGATCCAAGCCGGCGCGTCGTGGGTCGGCGAATATGGCAGCGTCTCGAATCCGGACGAGCGCGCGTTCCTGGCGTCGATCTCGCCATACAACAACCTGAAGCCCGGCGTGACGTATCCGAAGCCGTTCATTTGGACGACGACCAAGGACGACCGCGTCGGCCCGCAGCACGCACGAAAGTTCGCTGCGAAACTGGCAGCGATGGGCATTCCGTACCTCTTCTACGAGGTGATCGAAGGCGGGCACGGCCCGGGGGCCAACATCGCAGAGCAGTCGTTCACGACGGCACTCGCGATGACGTACTTCACGGAGCAGCTAATGAAGTAGCGCCGCGCTCGCGTTAAGGTAACGCACAACTATTCGCGCCGACCGATTTGTTCGCTAAACGAAAAATTGTTCGACACGAAAAGGTTCGCCCGCTCTGCACGCACGAACAAAACGCCGCTGGGTGAAATCTACCGGGCGTTTCTCGCAAGCGACTTTTGTCGATTGCTTCGCCGCTTGTCAGATCGGTGGTCGTCATCCACGTAAAGGACGTTTCCGCAGCACTCGGAGCTTTGCTGTGCGCAACCGCGGTTGCGCTGGTAGGCTGCCAGGGCGGGGCAGGTT
>JALZBE010000420.1 GCA_030947665.1 Vulcanimicrobiota bacterium
TACGGGCTCAGCAAATACTCGCCGGCGGCCGCCGGTGCGCCCTCAAAGCGGAGCGGGGTTGTCTCGACGACCTCGAGTCTCACGCGCCTTGGCCGGTGTTCTGCATGAGGCCGCCATCAAGCGTGAAGCTCGTCCCGCTCGCGTAATCGCCGGCGGGTGAGGCGAGCCAAAGCACTAAGCCCGCAATCTCTTCCGGTTGGGCAGCTCGCCGCAGCGGAATTGTCGCTTCATCCTTTGCAAGCTGCTCGGGATCGTCCAAATCTTTCTGATTCATCGGCGTGAGGACCATTCCGGGCGCGACATTTACGGCCGTGATGCGGTCAGGCGCGAGTTCGAGGGCGAGGCACCGCGTAAGGTTTCGCAACCCGCCCTTGCTCGCGCAGTACTCGCTCGCGCCCGCCCGTGGCTGCTCCTCGTGGACGGACGTGATGTTGACGATTTTCGCCCGTACCCCGCTGTGGTGCTCGTCCCGCGGTGGAAGCCGGCGCAGAAAGGCGCGCGTGCACAGAAACGGCCCCGTGAGATTGGTTTTGAGCGCGGCGTTCCAAGCGCTCAGCGTCATCTCCCGCACGGCGATGCCTCCGGCGTCTATACCGGCGGAGTTCACGAGCAGCGTCGCGTCGCCAAGGGCGGCACGCGCGGCGTCAAAATATGCCTCGACGTCATCCTCGTCACACACATCCAGCCTGCGGACGAACGCACGCGCGCCGGCGGCCTCGACGTCGGTGCGCGTGCCGTCGGCTCCCGCGGCATCGTGCAAGTAGCTCACGGCGACATCCGCGCCGGCGGCGGCAAAGGCGCGCGCGACCGCCGCGCCGATCCCCGAGTCGGAGCCCGTGACGACGGCGACGCGTCCGGCAAGTGATGGAAGCAAATTTCTCACGTGGTGTTAACGGCCTTTCGCGGCTCGGATCCTCGCTTAGGGTGCATCGCGCATCGCTCGCGACATACGTTGGCCTTCTCGAATTCGCGAAAGCACGGTGGATGCGAGTACGCGAGCGATCCGAAACGACGCCATGAACGTGCCGCTAACCGAGCCCGACACCTTGGACGTGCCTCCGAACCGCCGGCGATGCGGAACGGGAATCTCCAACACGCGCAGCCGCGCGCGGGCGGCGAGCGCCTGCATTTGAAGGTTCCAACCGTACGTGAATTCCGACATCGGCAGACGGGTCAGCGCGGCTCGATCGATCGCACGAAATGGGCACATGTCCGTATAGCGTGTACCGTAAAGCGCGAACAGAGCCCACCCGGCGATGCGGCCGGCAAGCACCTGATGAGCCGCCATGCTTCCCGGCTCACGTTGCCCGCGGGTCCGTGACCCGATCACGAACTCATGGGTGCCCGCCACGATCGGACGGACGAGCGCACCGAGCTCTTCAACCGCATCGCTCCCGTCGCCATCGAGGAACACGACGAGCGTGCAGGCTGGAGACAGCGCGTTTATCCCAGCGTGGCAAGCACGGCCGTAACCGCGCCGCGGCTGGCTGACAACCCGCGCCCCTGCGCCGCGCGCGCAAGCCGCCGTCTCATCGGTACTGCCGTTGTCGACGACGATGATTTCGTCGACCGCGCTACACGGGACACCGCGGACGACCCGCGCGATCGACTCGGCTTCGTTGAGCGCCGGAATCACGACCGTCACCGAGTGCATTTACGTCGTGCCGACCGGCTCGCGCTGAACCAATTGCAAAATGCCCTTGCTCCGAAGCGTATCGGCAGCCTGCGTGAAGTATTCTCGCACGTCGGACCGAGTGCCAATCCACGCGAGATACCGTGCGATCCCGGTCTCGAGGTCGACTCGCGACGTATGGCCGATGGACGCCAAGAGCGATGTGTCGGAGCGAAGATGACGCATCTCGCCGGGCCGGAACTCGCCGCTAACAACCGGCGCAATCTGGACGCCGAGCGCATCGGCGAGCCGGCACGCGAGCTCGCGCACCGTGACGCCGCAGCCGCTTCCGACGTTCACCGCGAGACCGTTGAGTTGGTCGCTCGCGGCGACAGCAAGGTTTGCGCGCGCTACGTCCTCGACATAACTGAAGTCCCTCGTCTGCTCGCCGTCTTCGAAAAGCACCGGAGGCTGCCCGTTCAGAAGGCGCGTGCAAAAGATCGCGATGACGCCCGTATACGGGTTGAAGATCGACTGGCGAGGCCCGTACGTGCACGAGTAGCGGAGCGCCACGGTCGGAATTCCCGTTTGCTGTCCCCACATCAGCACAAGACGCTCTTGGTCGACTTTCGTGAGCGCATAGACCGTCTGACCTGCAATCGGCGCACCCTCGCTTGTCCGCATCGAACTCGTTGGCTGACCGCAGTGAGGGCACGGGACGCTGAAATCACCAGAGCGCAAACGGTGAACCGCGCGCGCGCCGGGATGTACGACCCCGTGGCTGATACAATGGGCCGTCCCTTCTGCGTACACGGCTTGTGAGGACGCGACGATTACCTTGCGCACGGGGAGGTTGTCATCCCGAATGATCTCCAGCAGCTGTGCGGTGGCTAAGCTGTTGACGGCGACATATTTCGCCATCTCAGGCATGTACCCGCCATATGCTGCCTGATGGAAGACGACATCGACTCCGTCGAGGGCCGCGGTAACGGTCGCCCGATCGCGGACGTCGCCCTGCACGAACTGCGCGCCCGTTGTGCACCAGCCGGGAAGTCCATCCCGATGCGTCAGCGGTTCGAGATTATCGAGCACTCGTACCGTCCAGCCGTCACGCAGCAGCGCGTCGACGACATGCGAGCCGATGAGACCGGCTCCTCCCGTCACGAGCGCGCGCACTATTCCGCCCCCCCCGCGACGGTGGCGTATTGGCTCCGGCTGGTATTTCGCTGCTCCGGTATCCCGAGAAACGCACGCGTCGCGTCCGCCGCGTAGGCCTTTGCTGTGGGCAACACCCGCAACTCTTCCTTCAGCTTTTCGAGTCCGAAACCGTCGTCGACATCATACCATGGCGGCAAGACGTCAGTGGGGATTCCTGCTGAGCGCGCGCGTTCACGCGTCTGTTCGAAAACCTCACTGGTACTCCACGTGATGCCGTGGAAGAGCTCGGGTGTCGGACGCTGCAAGCCGATGAGATAATAACCGCCGTCCAGAGCGGGTCCGATCACGACGCGTTCCCCGGGAAGGTGCAGCCGCTCTACGGCCAGTGCGAGATAGGCCGGTGGTAACGTTGGACTGTCGGAGTCGATGAGGCACACCGAACCGAATCCGCTCTCGAAGAGATCCGTTACCGCGTTGCAGAGCCGTTGACCAAAGTCGTCGCCGCGTTGACGCACGTAGCAAAACGTCCCGCCGAAGATCGCGTCGCGCGTCCCCTCGGATGCCGCCGGTGTATAGACGGCGACCGGAATTGCGCCGCACTTCGCAGCAACATCCGCAACATTGTGCGCCGTATCGATGAGAAAGCAGCGGCTGAGCTTCGCGGCCTGGTCGAATGTCAACGGTGGTACCAAGCGCGTCTTGCACCGGCCTGCGGCCGGCATTTTTGCGACGATCGCCAAGGCGCACGGACGACGATCAGCTGACATGAGCCGTCACGCGATGAAATCCCGT